>QQUB01000303.1 GCA_008501835.1 Bacteroidota bacterium | reverse complement strand
GGCCCAGACCCTGTTTTGTTCTGCACGACGGGCGGAGTTCAAGGCCAGGTAACCAAACAGGACAAAGGAGCCGATCAGCAATAACTGGATGATTGGAAAAAATCTAAGTTGTCGGAGTATATTGGATTCTTTGTAATAAATCGAAAAGGCAAAACCTTTGATAGGTTCAAATCCGGCAGCCTGGAGTTTGGCTACTTCTTCTTTGAAATAGGCTTCATTGCCTTCCAGTTCCCGATCGAAATTGGCTACGTAATCGATACCCCCTCTTTCATTGACGATAATGGCCGGAATTGTGGTGTTGGAACTGACGATGAACGTTTGAATCTCCAATCCGCAATAATCAATATCTTCATTATCAAAATCAGTAATATCCTCAATGGCCAACAACCAAAGCTCCGCTTTTTTCTTTTCTTCTTCTGCCAGTTTACCGGCCAGGTAATTGGTATAGATCAGGGAAACGGCAACGATGACCACTCCCAAAATAGCAAGGTAAATTTTCCAGGTAGACTTCTTTCTGTAGATATCCATATAGGCAGTTAGCGTACGGTTTTCAATTCAAAGGTAGTGAAATTCAATTATGAATTATCAATTGACCCCTAACTTTGTTTAGACAAATGCTCCACAATAAATGTCAGGATTTTAGAAGGACGAATTGATCACTCATTACATGATTACCGGGTGAATGATTAACTTTACGTCCCGACTAATTTAAAAACAGAAATCATGATAAGAACGCTCGTTTTTATACTTATTGTTTTACCATTAACAGTTTTTAGCCAGGAAAAGGTTGAAGTCAAACGTGTTATTCAAACGATGTTTGAAGGCATGCATGAAAAAGATACGGCCAAGGTCAGGTCTGTTTTTGCCAAAGAAGTATTGTTACAAACCATCCCCGAAGATCTGCCATCAGGTGCAGTAATCGAAACCGGTGACCTTGAAAAATTCATTGGTGGGTTGGCGAGTATTCCTCCACACATAAAAATCGAAGAACGTCTTTGGAACTATGATATCAATGTGGACGGACATTTGGCCACAGCCTGGACGGAATATACTTTTTTTATAAACGATGAAGTATCCCATTGTGGTGCTAATGCTTTTCAATTATTTAAGGAGCCGTCTGGGTGGAAGATTACCAAAATCATTGATACCAGGACCAAGGCCGATTGCCGTACAGAAAATGAGGAAGTTGTGAGGATCGGCGAATTACTCGACAACTGGCATAAAGCTGCGGCCGAAGCTGATGAGGATACTTTTTTCGGAAGTATGACCAAAGATGCCATTTACCTGGGTACCGATAAAACAGAGCGTTGGTTAAGAGATGAATTGAAAGAATGGTCCGCCAAATACTTTGAACGGGAATCTGCCTGGGCCTTCAAACCTTTTGACCGGAATATTTATGTTTCAGAGGATGGTGAAATGGCCTGGTGGGAAGAAAAACTCGATACCTGGATGGGAGTATGTATGGGGTCAGGAGTTTTGTCCAAAACTGCGGAAGGATGGAAGATCAGACATTTCCATCTTGGCGTTACCATTGATAATGATAAAATCCAGGATTTCATTAAACTTGTTGAAGGAAAGTAATTCCAGTAACCAGCAACCAGCTTCCATGCCAAACGAGATAACAAGGATTGCCTACAATGAATTTTGTCAAAAAACCGAAGTGCCGGTTTTTGTAAAAGACTGGTACCTGGACTCAGCTTGTAATGATGGCGAATGGGATGTGGTTTTTGATGAAAGGAAAGGAGAGGTCTGTGCCGCTATGCCTTATTTTATCAAGAGGAAGTATGGCTTTTCCTACATCACAATGCCTCCTTTTGTAAGGTATATGGGCCCATTGCTTTTACCAGAGTTTCAAAACCTGAAGGATCAGCACCGGATATATAAAAACCTCATAGATCAACTTCCAAAAGTGGATAGTTTTAACCAGAATTTTGAACCGGAGTTGACCAACTGGCTGCCCTTTTACTGGCAGGGCTACAGCCAAAGCACCCGCTACACCTATCGACTGGATATTAGTGGCACAGAGGAAGTTTTCAAGCATTTTGCCCTTGATATTCGCAGGAACATTAAGAAGGCCAAAGACCAGGTACGGATAACAGAAGAAGGGACGGCTGAAGATTTCTACAGGGTTCATAAAATGACATTTGACCGGCAGGAAAAAGGCATGCCTTATAGTTTGGATATCTTCAGTAACCACATCAAAGCTTTAGAGGAACGTGGCCTGGCCAAAATGTTTTTTGCCAAAGATGATGAGCAAAGGATTCATGCGGTCAGTTGTCTGATGAAAGATGGAAATATGGCCTATTATCATATTTCCGGAGGAGATCCTTCTCTGAGAAAAAGCGGTGCGGGCATATTATTAGTATGGCACATCATTCAATATGCCAGAGCTGTTTGGGACGTAAAGATTTTTGATTTTGAAGGCAGTATGATCAAAAATATTGAGCAGGTCTGGCACCGGGCCGGAGCCTACCAGGTGCCTTATTTCAATGTCCGGAAAAACAACTCCCGGTTATTTAACCTGGCAGAGAAAATTCGTCGCGGCTGAGAAAATCCGAAATGTAAAGTGCAAAATGCAAAGTGATGAGTTATGAATTAAAAAAGAATTGTTAATAAATAGCTTACGTAAAACCATCAGCCATCATTCCAAAAAATACATATAAATCCGCCATTACCAAAGAAGCCCACCGCCTCGGCTTCGAATTCATCGGTTTTGCCAAAGCGGAAAAGATGGAGCCTGAAACTCAAAGGCTGGAAGAATGGCTCAATAAGGGCTCCCACGGAAAGATGGGTTACATGGCTAATCATTTCGAAAAACGGACCGATCCTACCAAACTCGTTGAGGGGGCCAAAACGGTGGTGAGCCTGATGTACAATTACCATACGGAGGAAAAACAGCAAGACCCTGAAGCTCCAAAAATATCTCAATATGCCTATGGGAAGGATTACCATTTTATTTTAAAAGCCAAATTGAAAGAACTTTTTGCGTTTATCAATGCAGAGATTGGGGAGGTTAGTGGCCGGGTATTTGTAGATTCTGCTCCTGTTCTGGAGCGTGACTGGGCCCGTAGAAGTGGTCTTGGCTGGATGGGTAAAAACACCATGCTAATCCGGCCGGGAATCGGTTCCTATTACTTTTTGGCAGAACTCATCATCGACCTGGAAGTTGAACCTGATCAACCCATTAAAGACTATTGCGGTACCTGCCGTCGATGTATTGATGCTTGTCCAACTGACGCCATTTCTCCGCAAGGGTATATTCTTGACGGGAGTAAATGCATCTCCTATTTCACCATTGAATTGAAAGACGAACTACCCTCGGAATTCAAAGGCAAGTTCGACAACTGGATGTTTGGTTGCGATATTTGCCAGGAGGTTTGCCCCTGGAATCGATTTGCCAAGCAACACAATGAACCGGAATTTGAACCACATCCTGACCTGTTGTCCATGAAAAAGCAGGACTGGCACGAAATCACCGAAGAATTATTCAGATCTGTGTTTAAAAAATCAGCTGTAAAGCGAACCAAGTACTCCGGACTGAAAAGGAATTTGAAATTTTTGCAGGAAGGAAAGTAAGTATGTGGACAGAACTACTTTGAATCAAATGTTTTCTTGAAGTGAGACGATTGTACTATACCGCAGATGATCCATCCCGCACATGAAATGTCGGGAGGGCCGCTAAGAAGCGCTGAGTACCGCAGAATTATTTGTTTTTCTCTGCGAAACTCTGCGAAACCTCTGCGGTACAACTCTCTGTGCCTCCATGATCGGATTAAGTATTTTGATCAAAGCTAATTTTGTCCTCCTACTTAAAGTTTTTCAATGAATCCAACACCTTAACCAACTTCCTACCTTCCAGCTTTCCAACCTTTCTTTAATGATTGAGTACTATTTTACCTTGTTTTTTCATTATAAACTCTATTGTCATGCTAATTTGATAAAATAGTATCACTTTTTAATAATTTTTGAATAACCTGGTTTTGAGAAAACCTTCAAATTTGCATTCGCAAAAGAAAATTATTTTCCTGAGTTGAAGGTTACAAAGAATCCAGTAACCAGCAACTTGTAACCAGCAACTTTAATAATCATGCAAGTACCATGGATTGGGGTTTACCCAGCAGTAACTACGAAATTCACCCAGTCGGAAGAACTGGATATAGATGCTTTTTTGAAAAATACGGATTTTCAGATCCAGGCCGGTATTGACGGAATGATCATCGGCGGCTCCCTGGGAGAGTCTTCTACTTTGACACATTCGGAAAGAATTGAACTTCTTCAGGCGACAAAAAATCACATTGGGGATAAAATTCCTGTGATCGTAAATGTTGCAGAGGGATCAACTCGTTCTGCGATCAGTCTGGCACAAAAGGCACAGGATGCCGGAGCTGATGGTTTGATGGTCCTGCCTCCGATGATGTACAAATCAACGGACGAGGAAACAACAGAGTTTTTTAAGACCATTGCTAAAAGTACTGATCTGCCTATTTTGTTGTACAACAATCCGGTGGATTACAAGATCGAGATCAAGATTCCTATGTTGGAAGAATTGCTTAAACTCGACAACATCCAGGCCATTAAAGAAAGTACACGCGATATTTCAAATGTTACCCGCCTTAGAAACGCTTTTGGTGACAGCATCAAAATCCTTTGCGGCGTGGATACTATCGCCATTGAGGAATTAGTCATGGGCGCAGATGGCTGGGTTGCAGGATTGGTAGATGCTTTCCCTGCGGAAACTGTAGCCATTTACCGCCTCGTAAAAGCCGGGCGTATCGAAGAAGCTCTGGCCATCCATCGCTGGTTCCTTCCGATTTTAGAACTGGACATTAGCCCGCAATTGGTTCAAAACATTAAATTAGCGGAAGTAAAAACAGGAATCGGTACGGAATATGTTCGTCAACCGAGAAAAATGTTATCCGGAACAGAAAGGCAAAGAGTGCTTGATATCTTAGATGAAGGTTTGGCTAATAGACCTGTACTCCCGGATTACCTGAATCTTTAAAAAGTAACTGCCTGATTTATGATTCGAAAATATGAAGTAAAGGATGTAGATGGCATCATTGATACCTGGTATCAGGCCTCCATGTTGGCTCATCCTTTCCTGGATTCAAGGTTCATTGAACAGGAAAAACACAATATCCGGAATGTGTATTTACCAAATACGGATACCTGGGTTTTTGAATCAGACAATGAGGTGGTGGCTTTTATAGCAATGATCGAAAATGAAGTGGGGGCCATTTTTGCCAAACCAGACTTTCATGGTCAGGGAATTGGCAAACAGTTGATGGATTTTGTGGCTGAAAAAAATGAGACTCTCGAGGTAGAAGTTTTTCAAAACAACAGTATAGGCAGAGCTTTCTACGAGAAGTATGGATTTAGTGAAATAGGCAACCATATTCACGAAGAGACAGGTTTTAAATTACTTAGATTGAGATACGAAAAAAACAAATAATATAATGATCACAGAAAATTTCATTGGATTTGAAAGAAGTGCCCAGGGGGAAAACACTTATAGTGCTGTAAACCCGGTAACTCAGGAAACCCTGCCCGGAGCATTTGTGGCTGCGACTATGGAAGAGGTAAATCTGGCCGTTAATAAAGCTCATGAAGCCTGGAAGGTTTATCGCAATACATCCGGAGCTCAGAAGGCGACTTTTTTGAGAACCATTGCAGAGGAGATTGAAGGATTGGGGGATACCCTGGTTAACCGGGTGATGGAAGAAAGTGGTTTGCCGGAAGGCAGAGTAAAAGGAGAAAGAGGGCGTACTTGCAATCAATTGAGAATGTTTGCAGACCTCGTTGAGGAAGGGAGCTGGGTAAATGCGATTATCGATACTGCCCAGCCAGATCGCCAGCCCATTCCAAAAGCAGATATCCGAAATATGTTACAAGCCGTTGGACCAGTCGTGGTTTTTACAGCGAGTAACTTCCCACTGGCGTTTTCCACTGCAGGTGGAGATACCGCCTCAGCCCTTGCCTCAGGTTGTCCTGTGATCGTTAAGGCACACGAATCCCATCCCGGTACCAACGGCCTCATTGCAGAAGCCATTCTCAATGCAGCTCGCAAGACTAAGATGCCGGATGGTGTTTTCTCCTCCCTGAATGCCATAGGTTATCAGGTAGGTACTGCACTGGTACAGCATCCTCAAGTGAAATCTGTTGCCTTTACGGGCTCTTACAATGGGGGGATGGCACTGCATAAACTGGCTGCTGACAGGACGGAACCGATTCCCGTTTTTGCGGAAATGGGAAGTGTGAACCCGATTTTTGTGTTGCCCGGAATAATTAAAACGCAATCAGAAGCCCTTGCAAATCAGATCGCCGGTTCTGTTAATCTGGGGGCGGGTCAGTTTTGTACAAACCCAGGCCTTGTAGTCATCAGGCAGGATGAAAATACGGAGGCTTTTATGGAAAATCTCGGAAGTGCCTTTGAAAAGCTGGCTGTTCAAAATATGCTCAACCAGGGAATCTACCAGAATTATGAGCGTTTGAAAAAGGAATCACTTCAGACTGCTGGAGTTACGACGGTGGCTGATCAGTCAAATGATGGAGAAAATTGGGAGGCATATCCTGCCGTAGCTTCTGCAAGTGCAGCGGAGTTCCTTATGAATCCAAATATGCAGCAGGAGGTTTTTGGACCGTTCAGCTTGGTAGTCCAATGTGAGGATGAAGAACATTTTTATGCTGTAGCTGATCATTTACACGGGCAATTGACGGCTTCGATCATGGGAACCCAGGAGGAGTTGGCTGGATATGCCGACTTATTCGATACACTACAAACCAAAGCAGGGCGTGTAATATTTAATGGCGTACCTACGGGTGTGGAAGTTTGCCATGCAATGCAGCACGGAGGTCCATTCCCAGCATCAACCGATGGCCGGTTTACCTCAGTAGGTACGGGAGCTATCAAGCGTTTTGCTCGTCCGGTGGCTTTCCAGGATTGCCCGGATGCAATGCTACCTGCAGCTCTTCAGGCGGATAATCCAATGAATATTTTGAGATTAGTTGACGGAAACTGGGTGCGCTGATGAAGAAAACCTTCTTTTGTATTGATGCCCACACCTGCGGCAACCCGGTTCGTTTGGTGGCAGGGGGAGGTCCGCAACTCCACGGCAACAGCATGATGGAGCGCCGTCTGCATTTCCTGGATCAGTACGATTGGATTCGGAAAGGGTTGATGTTCGAACCCAGAGGACACGATATGATGTCGGGAAGTATTTTGTATCCTCCCGCTGATCCTCAAAATGATGTGGGCGTTCTTTTCATTGAGACCAGCGGATGCCTGCCCATGTGTGGACATGGAACTATCGGGACTATTACTATTGCCATTGAAGAAGGTTTAATTCAACCTAAAACTCCCGGCAAAGTGTTGATGGAGACTCCTGCAGGCCTGGTAAAGGTTTCCTACAAAGAAGAAAAGGGGAAAGTTGCTTCGGTCAAACTGACCAATGTACCATCTTTCCTGTATAAAGCCGGCTTGGAAGTGGAATGTCCTGACCTTGGTATGCTCACCGTAGATGTGGCCTATGGCGGGAACTTTTACGCCATCGTTGATCCCCAGGAGAATTTCTCTGGCATACAGGATTATACTGCCGGGGATCTCATTCGCTGGAGCCCGGTCGTTCGCCGACGGTTGAATGAATTGTATGAATTTGAACATCCCCTTGATACCAATATCAAAGGGTTGAGTCATATGCTCTGGACTGGTGACACATTAAGCGACAAAGCAGATGCCCGAAATGCTGTTTTTTACGGGGATAAAGCCATCGACAGGTCTCCCTGCGGAACAGGAACCTCTGCCCGTATGGCACAGTGGTTCGCCAAAGGGAAGCTTGGAGAAGGAGACACTTTTGTTCACGAAAGTTTCATCGGAAGCCAATTCATCGGTAGGGTAGAGGGCACGGAAAAATGTGGTGAGTTTGACGCTATAATCCCAAGCATTGAAGGATGGGCCAAAATTACCGGTTACAACCAGATCATCATCGATGAAGAGGATGACCCGTATGCGTTGGGGTTTCAGGTGATATGAGTTCAAAAACTTCGACATTGGATATTGGATATTCTGCTGTTCTGCGGTTCTGTCATGTTTTTATTATTTGGCAATAGTGAGGCGCACAACTTTGGTTATTTATAAAAGGAAAATAATTCGTGATTCACATTCTAATAGAAAATTTTCAGACAAAAAATCATCTTTAATTTTTGGATAAATACCTAGCGCACTTTGCGAATTCTTTGCGCACTTAGCGGTTAAAATACATAGGTGTTTTCAATTTGGGTTTTATTCTGGAAATAATATTTTTTTGCATGAAAATTCACATAATCGGAGGAGGAGTAATCGGCTTATGTTCCGCCTGGTACCTGGCTCAGGAAGGTCATGAGATCACCGTTATTGATAAAACGGACCTGTCGGATGGAACTTCTCACGGTAACGCTGGTATGGTCGTTCCCAGCCATTTTGTTCCATTAGCCACCCCGGGAGTAATTGCCAAGGGTATTCGATGGATGTTTGATAAAAGAAGCCCCTTTTTTGTCAAACCCAGATTAAACCGGGAATTGCTACAATGGATCTGGCAATTCTATAAAGCCTGCACCCCTGAAATGGTTGACCGTGCCATTCCTTCTTTGAAACATCTCAATGAATGGAGTCGTGATTTGTACAGGGAATTTGCCACGAATCCGGCTTTTGATTTTGACCTTGAAAATAAGGGGTTGTTAATGCTTTATAAAGACAAGAAAACAGCCAGGGAAGAAATTGAAGTTGCCGAAAAAGCGCATGAGATGGGCCTCGAAGCGCAGCTGCTTTCCCCAACCGAAGTGCAGCAACTGGAAACGGGTGTGAAGGTGGATGTTTTAGGAGGGGTCTATTATCCTGAAGATGACCATTTGTACCCCAATACATTTATGCAGCAATTGGTAAAGGAGCTCAATGGACTGGGAGTTAAATTCAAGACAGGTAAATCGGTTGTTGATATAAATACTTCTAATGGAAAGGTGGAAAAGCTATTGCTGTCGAACGGGCAAACCGTTCCGGTGGAGCATTTGGTTTTGGCGGGAGGTAGCTGGTCTGCCCAATTATTGAAAAAAGCAGGGGTGAAAATACTCCTGCAGGATGGCAAGGGTTACTCTATGACTTATACTTCGCCAACAAATCGTCCGTCAATTCCGACTATTCTCACAGAAGCCAAAGTTGCAGTTACCCCAATGGGTAGTGATCTTCGAATTGGCGGAACACTAGAAATCAGCAATTTCTCCGAAAAAATCCATAAATACAGACTGGAAGGGATTTTGAACAGCATGCCGAGGTATTATCCGGAACTAACATTGCCTGCGTTGGATCAGAAGTCCGTCTGGCAAGGTTATCGACCTTGTACACCGGATGGCCTTCCTTACATAGGAAAATCCAGGAAATTGAAAAACCTCGTAGTAGCTACCGGCCACGCTATGATGGGTATGAGTATGGGCCCCGGAACCGGGAAGCTGGTTGCCCAAATTATGCAGGATCAACCGCTGGGTATGGAGATAGATCTTTTTAAAGTGGATCGGTTTTAAATTGTTCAAGGGGTTCAAAGAGTTCAAATGGTTTAAGGAGTAGATTTATCGAGTTTAAATACATTCATCACTCATCACTTTGCACTTTGAATTTTACATTCTCTACCCTGTTCTCACTTCCGAAAAAGCCTTCCTGAACTGAGAAGGAGTAACGCCCTTCAATTTTTTAAATTTCCTGTTGAAATGGGAGAGATTGTTAAATCCTACAGCATAGCAGATTTGTGCAATACTTTGATTAGGGTCGGTGAGTAACTTACATGCAGCTTCTATCCTCAACTCAGTAAGGTATTCAAAGTAGGTTTTTCTGGTGTGCAGTTTGAAATATCTGCAGAATTGGGAAACGCTGAAATTAGCTATGGCCGCCACTTCAGATAATTCAATATTCCTGCTGTAATGTTGAAATGAATATTGAAAAACCCTGTCCAGCCGTTGCCCGTCCTTTTCGGCTTTGACTGCCTGGAAAGATTTTTCATTTAAAAACTGAAAATTATCTGATTTACATAAAACACTGAGAATGGACAAAAATTCCTGGAACAGATCAATGCCTTTTAATTCTAGGCATGATTCAATTCGGGTTTTAAGGACTTTTCTGTCTACCCCTAAAAACCACAGACCCCGTTCCGCATCCTTTAACAAGGTATTGATCTCCTTCATTTCCGGAAGATCAAAAAATCCTTCTCCGAAAGAACGTCTATGGAAAAAGATCGAAGTGGCCCGAACACCGGGACTTTCCGGTTCAAAATACTCCCCATCATTCTTGAGCAAGTGCGGTACATTTGATCCCACAAGAAAAACACTACCTTCCTCAAATCGCGTAAAACTATTGCCCAGAAACAACATACCCTTACCCCGGTCAATGGCCGTCAGTTGCCATTCAGGATGGTAATGCAGCCTGTCGTAAAAGTGAGTTCCTTCATCCACCTGCAACCGGAAAGATGAAGCCTCCGTTTTCGGCAATTTGAATGGTAAGGGTTTCATGGTTTTTTAACCGCAAGGCACGCAATAGAAACGCAAGGGGCGCAAAGTCTTGAATTTGTCCTTGCGTTCTTAGCGATTCTTAGCGCACCTTGCGGTTAAATAATTTTATTTATTCAAATTTTGCAAACCAGGCCAGGATATGATCCACCTTGGTGATCATCTGACTAGGTCTGTTGGATATAAAATGCGATGCCCCCGGGATTTCCACGAGCATAGTTTCCTTTTTCCTGATCTTCAAGGCATGGTACAGTTGAATGCCTTCTGACAATGGTGTTCTCAGGTCATTACTTCCCACCATAACCATTGTTGGCGTTTCCACATTGCCTACCAGGCTGATAGGAGAGTACTTCATATATGTTTCCATATTTTCCCAGGGTTGACCTGGATAGCGGTAATTGGCATAATAAAAATAATTATCGGCTACCAGTGTTTTACTGAACCAG
>QQUB01000876.1 GCA_008501835.1 Bacteroidota bacterium | reverse complement strand
CCAGGAACAAGAGGAAAAATCTAAACAGGCCGCACCTGGACCAGATGAGGACCCTAACAACCAGCCAACTCCCTGGGCTACCGGTAAATTTATCGAAAAAGCCTACCTGGAAGGAGCTGAGGCAGCTGCAAAGCAAAAAGACAAGGAAAATCCCTATCCAAAGGATAACAATAACTGGAGAAGCTGGAACCGAGGGTTTAACAGTATCGATCCAAAAGATGTGAAAAAGCCCAAGACGGAAAAAGACTGTCCCCGGACCTTTCACATCAACAAGATCCATATTGACACCACCCGTTTTCAGAACCGGGAAAAACTTAATCAGGAAGTAGTCAATGAAATTGCCGAAAACTTCGATGCCAACCAGTTTGACCCGGTGGTGATCTGGTACGATAAAAAGGCCGAAAAGTGGTTTTTATTAGCCGGACACCACCGGCTTAAAGGAGCAGAGAAGGCAGGCCGCAAGATGGTCAAAACCCGCTGTTTTGAAGGAACCGAAGCTGAGGCCATCAAATACGCCAAAGAACTGTCAAACGCCAACAGGACGCTGGAGACGCCCATGGAGAGGGCAAAGATCTACCGGGCCCAAATATCCAAGACTAACATAAAGGAGCTGGAAAACAAAGCCAAACGCCTGGAGGGCAAAAACTGGAACTATGTTTTAAACATTGCTTACCTAAAGCCTTCAGGGAAGGTTTTAACCGCCCTGACAGCCCTGGACAGAAACAGCGTCAAAGTAACCCAGCAAAACCTGGAAAAGATCGCAGACTGGACAGGTGAGGCCCGCCGGTTGTTTCCACAACTGACCGATGCCCATGAGGATGAGATCTATGATTTCCTTTTGTCCAATTTCGCCAAGGCCAAAAGCTTATCCCGAAAAACCGACTGGATAACCAAAATAAACGCCGTGGTCCACCGCCTGGATTTCAACCCGGACGAACCTTTGAACCTCAAAAGGATCGCATATAAAACGCAGGGAGAAAGCGAATACGAAATCCAAATGTTTGCGATCGACGAAGAGATCAAGGCTTTTGAGAAATCAAAGGAAGTACTTAAAGCCCGGTTCAACGATCCGAAAGCCCAGGGATACATTTCCCCGGATGATCCGGAATATGAAACTCTCCAGGCCCGGGCAGACGACCAGATCAAAGCCCTGGATGAAAAGCTGAAGGCTGTCAGAAAGGAAAAGCTGGATCTTATGCAGAAAAAAGGCCGGATGATCAAAGGAGGCCTGGATCAGGGCAACCTGTTCGCCCAGGCCACCCAAAAAGTGGATAAAGCCGTTAAGGAGATCCGCAAGGTCCAAAACAAACCGGAAAGCGATACTTACAAGGATATCCGTGCCGGGATCGATGCACTGTTCAGGAAGAAGGCCATGGCCAAAGATGACAGCATCTTCCTCCGGGAAAATATCAAATACATCAAAGGAATTTTGATGGTAGCCAAAAATGATAAGGTCCAATTTTCGGAAAGCGATGTGATAAAACTGGGCATTATCATTCAGCCCATTATTCAAAGGCAGCATGCCATTGAATACGACAACGTGGTGACCAATAAACGCACCCTGGCCCCTACATTCAACAATCTCCTGCGCTGGACAGGAAACCCTGGCAGGTACGACCTGATCGGTGTGGATAGTGCTAAAAACGATAAACCGACCGTCCTTGCCAGGAAGGTCAAACGAGCAAGAATTTTTAATCTTTTAGGAATAAAATAAACTTTAAAATTATGAACACGGAAATTTCAACAAAACAGGCAATTATTGCTTATTTGATTTTGGCTATTGTTATTGCGGCTGGAGTTAGTATGGGGATTGCGGTGAGTAATAAAATGCTGTAGCCAAAAAACACAATAACAAAATTATTGAAAGGACAGCTTAAAAATGAGTTGTACTAAATGGAATGTTGCAAAAATTGGTTCTGAACTAAAATTTAATGTTCAAAAGCCTATGCCCCTCCCAATGTCCGATTTTTACAATTTTGAAATCCCAGCCAAGCTTAGATTTGGGACTGAGATCTATTAACGTTTCAAAAAAGTGGCGAAATATTTTCATTACATTTTTTAATTTGCTAGCTTTATGTCATTCCAGAATAAATCACATGCAATTAGGATTAACGTAAAATATTACCTGACCCGAAACGCCTTAAACCTAAAAACCTTGGGATAAACGATCATAATACCGAACCCCAAAAGACTAGTCAAAAGCCAACTGACCTGTTAAATCTTTCCCTGGAACGGGCAACAGAGTCTAATGCCATTCAAAAACCTGGTAATTGAAGTAAAATCAATTTATCATGTATCAAATTAAGCATATATTTATTTTATTAATTTTCTCTATTTTTTGCAGTAGTTTCTCATACAACCACATTAAGAAAAATAGAACAGTTCTTTATCCAAAGAGAAACATAAAAATTACGATCGAGTCAATTCTTTGCAAGGACCCACATGATAACAGTGGCGGTGTTTTCGACCCCGACCTTAATACTGAAGACAATATCTACTTACACATTAACCAACCCAGTTATGATAGGATCCCGAAGCACCCAGTTACAGGGCAACCCCAATTTTATAAAATAAAAAAAAATCAAGTGCGTGGCCCCAACATTTTATGGGAAGGGGAAATTTTAGACAATGAAAGTTTTGATGTGATCATTTGGCTCAGAAACAATAACAGTTTAGAGCTTGGTCGGTTTTTATTTAAACTTCAAAATAAGCATGGATATGTTTTAGTTGATTGGGAAGAAAGGGAAG
>QQUB01000665.1 GCA_008501835.1 Bacteroidota bacterium | reverse complement strand
CTGGGCGCCTGGTGCAAATGAAGCCGTTGAACTGAAAGGCCAACCAACCGTAACCTTGAAGTCACCATTGGTAAAATATTCCATTCCAAAAGAAGGAAGGGTAATCTCAACCTCTCCCAGGTTGAAGGTACTTATTGCTTTAGGCAGGGTAAACTGACCTGCATATTCTCCCAGGTTATCGTTGATCTTCCGGTATACGAATACCAGTTCCAAACCGCCCCAGGTGTCGGAGAGACTCTTCTTCCCATCATCGCCACCTTCACCTCCTTCTCCACCATCACCGCCATCATCGGCCATGGCCATTGGGGCTTCTCCTCCTCCACCTTCACCGCCTTCGCCGCCTTCATCTCCATCAGGCTTTTGCTCCTTTTTCTTTGGCGGACCGACCTTGATCACACCTCCGTATAGACTTGGATCGTCAAATAAGAGTTTCAGGGATACTGGAGAAAAATCAATTTCCAGCCAGAACAGCAACCCCGCATCCGGGTTATAATTGACAACACCGCCCGTTTTACCGGAAGCAATGTTATTGATTATTACCATAGTACTGATCGGAACGCTGAACAGGGAATTAATGGCAGGCCCAATTACATTAATACTTGTCGGGTCGGTTTTGAGATCCAAACCACTCATTAAACCCATGAAAGGTTTGGCTATGAAAGCTACGTCTACTGTTCCATTGCCCGTGTCCGGTGACGGGTCATGGGAAGGATTGCCTACAAACCAATTGAGGTTATTACCCTTCGGCTTGGTAGGATCACCAAAGAATGTCAATGCCCGCTCCCAGGTGCTGGGGATAAGCGGGATCGAAAGAATCAGGAAATCGACATCCTGAAGTGTTATGACAAACAATAACTTACTTGATCCATCGGTCTGAGGGTACCTGTCCAGCAGGATATCTCCGTAATAGGCATTGAAAACTCCCTGGATCTTGAAACTGCCGTCTGAAGATATGCCCTTTGGCGGCAGGAATATCATTCCTACCTGGTTGGCAGTATTGTCATTTCCGGCGGTCGTCCAACCAAGCAGGACTTCTGCCTCTAAAATACTTTTATCAGACACCAGAGCACCGAGACTTCCTACATTGATTTTGAATCTTAAACCAAAGTTAGGAGATACATCTTTCAACAGTCCCGAGTATTTGGTTCCACCAAACTTGTCCATCAACATCTGTCGCCCGTTGAGAGATGATGCACTTAAACCACCATTTGTATTAAAAGCAAAATCAACAAATTTGAGTGGGAAAGTATCAAAGAAACTGCCTGTTCTGGATTGATCGGAATTTTCTTCTACCTGCAGGAACATCCGGATCTCATCATATTTGGTCGGAATATCAGGGTTTAAAGAAGCCGTATTATCCGTTTTGATCTCCGTTGTCATTTCCAGATTGTAATCCGTTACGCCAAGCCCTTTATTTCCCTTGGAATAATCCTCTGTTATCCCAAATGAAAATGCATCAGTAGCGGCTCCGTTATTATTCGGATCCCCACCAATGGAACTCACAAAACCAACACCCCCACTAAGAGAAAAATGGGAAATGATGGTTGAACTGCCGTCCCCTTTTTCGTCCTTCCGTACCGGTGAAAGGGCCGCATCAATGGCGACCAGTTTATCAAGCGCACGAAACTGGCTCGTGGTTTTATCAAAATCGAAAACAAATTTCAATTCGGTATCAAAAACAACTTTACCTACTTTCTTTTTTGGATCAACAGGTTTTTGGTAAACACCATCAATTTCAATAATATTATAAGTGTCCGAAGAACTGTTGAGGGTCAATTTGGTCTTTTCCTCAAAGAGTTTCGGAATGGTCATGGCTATCCTGGAATCGAAATGTGCCAGGGCTGAATTTTTGAATAGAGCGTTGAGCTTAAGTACCTGGAAATGATTGGACTCAGGCTTGGCAGCAATGCTCTTTGTATCCAGTGCTTTATTGTAATGAACAAGGCCGAACAAGGAACTATTGTCGATGGGTGAAGTAGCTTCATTTTTTTCAATATGATTTACGGTAATACCAAAATGGTGAGCCATCAATTGTCCATCGATACCGCCTAACAACATCTGCAGATCAATTGGTAAGGCGCTGTAATCCAGGGAACAATTCAGCGCAATCATTCCCGTCCATTCCTTATCTATCATTTTGGAGTAAAAATCATAGAATACAGAGCTTTGATCTGTGGTCTTGGCGGCATCAATATAGGATTTCAACTGAGTGGAAAGTTTTCCTACCTCACCTGAATCTCCAACGAAATAATCGGAATTAGTCCAGCGGCTGGTAGCTGTACTTAGATCGAGAACGGACCGTCCTTTACCCAGTTTAAAAATGATCACCGTATAGTCTTCCACCGATGATTGGGATTCATTCCTTTTTAAATCCAACTGGAAGGTGAATTCCCCCATCTGGAGTTCATTATTGGCAAAGGAAGAAACTCCATTATGAGTTCCCCACTTATCCTGACTGATAACGATAAAGGGAGAATTATCCATGATTGAATTGGACAATTCAGGGTTGACTACCTCATAAGTGGTGGGATCACACTTCACATCATCAATACTTATAGCCAGGAACTGATCATCATTTACCGGACTTTTGGCCAGTAAAATTTCGTTCCAGGTTCCTGCAGGTTGTTTTACCTTTGAATCCTGTGTATCATTTTTACCATCGTTCAATTTAACGATCATTCCATTTGCTGTCCGAACATAACCACCTGTCAAAGGCTCATTATTACTCATATCAAAAAACAAAGGCCCCA
>QQUB01000245.1 GCA_008501835.1 Bacteroidota bacterium | reverse complement strand
TTAGTCTCAGAATGCGGAGGAAATAACCCTTGCATTATTGTTCCTGGAAAATGGACAGATAAGGATATCAAAAGACAAGCCATTCAACTGGCTTCCGTAGGAAAACTGAACGGTGGTGCCGTATGTGGTCGTCCACAAACCATTATCACTTCCAAAAACTGGGAGCAAAGAGAACAATTCCTGGATGCCCTGAAAAAAGCAATCGAAGAAGAAACTTTTGCTTGCTCAGAGCATTATCCCGGGGTGGATAAAACAAAAGAGACATTTTTAGAAAATCAGCCCACTGCTGAAGTTCTAAAGCCTGAAAACGGAAAACACAACCAAAGTGATTTTGTCCTGATTCCGAATATATCAGCAGATGACTTTGCAGTAACCAATGAAGCCTTCTGCCAGGTTTTTAGTGAAATCCCATTGGATGTCTCAACCAAAACAGACGATTTTTTGACCAAAGCCACAGATTTCTGTAATAACAAATTGTTAGGCTCTTTGGGCTGTATGATTTTGGTGGACAATGACACCATGAAGGCTAATGAAACAAGAGTACATCAAGCTATTCGTGAATTAAATTATGGCGGAATTGCTGTCAACGATGTTCCACCTAACATCTGGTTAAACGCTTACCTCACCTGGGGTGGATGTGGCGAAACAGAAGAGAACTTTATTTCTGGTGTTGGCAATTTTGGCAATGCCTTAAATTTTGACAATGTGAAGAAATCAGTCATTATCAATGACTTTACTGCTACCAGTTTTGAATTGACCAACAGAAAAAGAGTAGAGCATTTGCTTGAAAATGTATCGTATTTCTCCATTGATCAAAGCTGGGGGCATTTTGCCAAACTCGCAGGGCAAATGATGGTGGATAATTTTAAGGGAAAGGACTTTTAGGAACAGTAAAACATGAGTTCTCGATTTTCATAAGAAAATTCCTTGGAATATCCTGTCATAATTGAAAGGTTCAATGGGTTCAATGGGTTTAAGTAGTTTAAATCCAACACCTTGAACACCTTGAACACCTTGAACAAAATTAAATAAATGGTTACAAGTAATCGATAAGCTTTTTTTTCAACAATACTTTAATAAAAACAAAAAAAGATAAAATCATGGCAAACAAAAATGTAATATGGTGTGATAAAGACACCGTTTCAAAAGACTTAAGCGGTAAAACTTACATCGTCACAGGATCAAACTCCGGCGTTGGATTTGAAACTGCCCAACAATTGGTAAAACAAGGTGCCCATGTGGTAATGGCGGTTAGAAGGCCCGACGCAGGGGAAGAAGCAAGAAGATCTTTTCAGGATCCAAAAGGAACCAGCGAAGTCATGAAATGTGACCTTGCAGATCTGGATTCAGTACGAGCATTTGTGAAGGAATTTAAGTCCAAGCACAATCAGTTAGATGGATTGATGTGCAATGCAGGAATGGTGAATATGGAAAACAAACCCAAATACACCAAACACGGGTTTGAATACACCTGGTCAGCCAGTTATTTTGGACATTTCCTGTTGACAGAACTGCTTTTGGACACCTTGAAGAACACGCCTAATTCACGTATGGCAATTGTCTCTTCAGTTGTGCATGCGGGTAGTCCGAATAGTCGTCCAAAAGTTCATTTGGAAGACTTACACCATAAAAACAGAAAGTACAACAACTTTGAAGCCTACGGAGAAGCGAAGGTGGCAGTGATCTTATACGCCAAGGAACTTGCAGAAAGGCTAAAAGGAACTGGTGTAACTACTTATTCTGTTCACCCGGGATGGGCTCGTTCCAACTTTGGAAGTGGCGGTAATTTTATCATGAGAACGCTGTTCGCAATTTTAAAACCTGTATTTACCGCACTAAACTTCAGTGACAGTTCCTGGGAATCAGCACAGACTTCATTGCATTGTCTGTTATCAGACGACGCGCCTAATCATTCCGGAGCCTATTTCAGTCAGCATAGCGTGCTTTACAGAGACAAGGAATGTCGTAAAGGGGGCTGGCCAATGGAATCACCTAATCCAAATGCAAAGGATATGGATACAGCAAGGAAGTTGGTGGAAATGACTCGTGGATTAGTTGGATTGAATTAAAAACTAGGCCAATGAGAAAATTTTTTAAGAGATTATTAATAGTAGTTGGAGTTTTAGCCGCGCTGTTTATCATCCTGGATTTTTATGGCAGAAGCGGCTATAACCCACAAGGAAATGACCAAGTTTCCTTTAACGCTTCAGACTTAAAGCCAGGGAAAAATGAAGTTGAATACTTATGTAACGGAAGTAAGATTTCAGCCTTACTTTTTCTTCCTGATAGTCTTGAAGAAGATTCTAAAACACCTGCAATCGTACTTACCCCACCTAATACGGGAGTAAAGGAACAAACAGCAGGTTTGTACGCAGAGAAGCTTTCAAAAAAAGGATTTATCACTTTAGCATTTGATCCAAGAGGATTTGGCAATAGTGGTAGTCATCCCGTTTTGTTTGATCTTAAAAGGCAAATTGAAGATGTGAGGAGCTCGATCGACTTTATTAGTTCCCTACAACTGGTCGATAAGGAGAATTTGTTCAATATGGGAATTTGTGTTGGTGCTCCAATCTCTACTTACGAAACTGCCGGGGATGAACGAATCAAAGCACAGGTAATGATTAGTCCTGTATATCTCACCGAAGAAGATAATATACTTCCGGTACCAATGGATGTAGCATTTGCAGTATCTGGTTTTGCTAAATTGTATTACAGTATTTCAGGTAATGACTTGAAGTTAGGACCATTAGTG
>QQUB01000815.1 GCA_008501835.1 Bacteroidota bacterium | reverse complement strand
TATCACCCCTGATGTCAATCCGGGTGGATTCATTGATCCTGGCTCCGGAGAGAGCTGCTTTTGATGCCGGAGACATGGAAATGGAATTAACTTTCCCTCAGGGATTGATCGCTAAATTAAGCATGCATGCTTCCACCACTCATGTCACTTTTGAATTACTGGAATTGAATAAAACCGAAGGAGTGGAAATGATTCTTTGGGGACCTTACCATACCACTCTGAATGAGGTTATTGGAGAAACAGTTGGCGTGGTCCAGGGAAAGGATTTTTCGATTGGATTGCAGGCACTCAACCCCAAAACGCTCGGTGGTTACCCCTGGAATGATAATGACTGCATGCCCCAGATCAACATCTTCAACCAGGATGACCTTTCGGATATGAAAGAAACACCCGGCAAAGATTATGTGCTGTACAGGGTCGAAGCTGCTAAACCAACAGATACAGGCAGTTCCCTCCAGGCGTATTGCCGGAACAGATTCAAGGATCGGTTAATTGAAAACCTGAATCACGATCGTTACATCGCTCCTTCCTATGAAGATGGAGGAGTGATCGGTTCAAAAATTGCCTTATTCGGAACCCCCCGTGCAGAAACATTGGAAACTATTGGCAAAATAGAAGTTGAGGAAGGATTACCACACCCTGAGCTGGATGGCGTATGGACCAAAATTGCCCCGGAAGCTGCCAGTGCCTACATCATCATGAACTTCAGTAAAAATGATATCGACAAAGCCATTGAAATCACCCAAAAAGCAGGCTTGAACTACCTTTACCACGACGGTCCTTTCGAAACCTGGGGTAAATTCAAATTGCATCCGGATCGTTTTCCAAATGGTGTGGAGGATCTGAAATATTGTGTTGAAAAAGCAAAGGCGGCAGGCTTAAAAATGGGGGTTCATACCCTATCCAATTTCATTACCACCAACGACCCTTACGTCACGCCAATTCCAGATCCCAGGCTGGCAAAAGTGGGTTCTTCAACGCTTACCGGAGCAATTTCCAAAACCCAAAAAGAAATTCCCATTGCCTTCCCGGGTTTCTTTAATCAATTCAGGAACAACCACCTCAAAACAGTTCAGATCAATGATGAGTTGATCCGGTACGGAAGTGTTTCAGAAAATGCTCCCTGGACATTACTGGATTGCGAAAGAGGTGCCTTTGGAACAACCGCCTCACCCCATGAAGCCAACGACACCATCAGCAAACTAATCGATCATGGCTATAAGGTGTTTTTGAGCAATGCAGATCTTTCCAAAGAAATGGCGAGAAATATTGCCGACATTTTCAATGAAACGGGACTACGCCAGATCTCCTTCGACGGACTGGAAGGGAATCGCTCCACCGGTATGGGGAATTACGGTGAAGTACTCTTCACACAAACCTGGTTTGACCATCTAAATGATGATATCAAATCTCATTACATCGCGGATGCGAGCCGGACTTCTCACTATTTCTGGCATATGTATACACGTATGAATTGGGGAGAACCCTGGTATGCAGGCTTTAGGGAAAGCCAAACGGAATATCGGTTAAAAAACCAGGCCTATTTCAAAAGGAACCTGATGCCGGGAATGCTGGGTTGGTTCCGAATGACTGCAGAAACGAGCATCGAAGATATCGAATGGATGCTGGCCCGCTCAGCTGCATTTGATGCAGGTTATGCCTTTGTGGTGGATTATGCATCCCTGGAAACGAACCAACATACTGACCAGATCCTTCAGTTGATCGGTGAATGGGAACAAGCCAGGATCTCCGGATCATTTTCTGAAGAACAGAAACAATTGATGGAGGATGTCAACAACGAATACCACCTGGAAAAATTCGGTGATGATTCCTGGTATTTATATCATATCAATTCCGTAAAATATCAACATAAAAAGATCGAAAAACAGCCGGGGGAACCGACCTATGCTACCATAAACTTTGAGCTGGCACAGGATAAAACACAATTTCACTTTAATTTGACAGCAAGGAAAGGTGACATCAGCAATATCACTTTTGAAGTTGATAATTTTAAAAATGTAAACATCCCCATCACCCTAAAATCCGGGCAAACCATCAAATACACAGGTGGGATTATGGCAAATATTTATGATAAAAACTGGAATGAAATTGGCGTTGTGCCCATAGAGTTTCATAGGTTTGCTATTGCTCAGGGAGAACATACCGTCAACTTCGATTGTGAATTTTCTGATGCTGAAACGGAGGCTGCCCTTGAATTGCGTTTTATTCAAAAAACAGACCTGGTTAAACAACAATAAATAATGAAAAAATCACCCGCTTTACTGCTGACTTTATTCTTATTTTCTTTAACAGCCTTTGCGCAAAAAGAAGACCTTCGCTACCCGGAAGGACAGGCTACCGTTCCCTTTGGTATTGTGGAAACACTCGATTCGAAAGCACTTGGTGAAAAAAGAACACTCAATATCTACCTGCCGGATGGCTACAATCCATCATCAAAAACAGCCTATCCGGTCATTTATTTATTAGATGGTTCTGCTCATGAGGATTATCCGCACATTGCAGGTCTGGTCCAGTTTTTGCAAATGTACGAGCTCATTCCAAAATCGATCCTCGTCGGCATCGCCAATGTTGACCGGTCTCGGGACTTTTCTTTTCCGAGTCGGGACTCCGTTGATGTAGCTTCATTGCCAACGAGTGGAGGAGGTGAAGCTTTTCTGAATTTTCTGGAAAATGAATTACAACCATTCATAGACAAGCGCTTTCATACCAAAGGCCCCAAAACCATCATCGGGCAATCTATGG
>QQUB01000506.1 GCA_008501835.1 Bacteroidota bacterium | reverse complement strand
CCGTATGACCTCTTTTAATCAGTTCAAGCGCGCCACCGGGGGTCAGAGCAACCCGGTTCTCATTGTTTTTTATTTCTTTAGGAACTCCAATAATCATTTTTGACAGGTTTTATTTTGATTAATTTATTGGCAAATGTAGCCAAATTCGAGCCAATTTCCAATGATTTCAAAGGTACAATTAAGGGTATTTAATCATCCCAAAAAATGGCTTTTTTTTGCTGAGAAATCAGGCCTTTTTCACGGGCCATTTTGAAGAGATGACGCACGGCTTTTTTTCCTTCAATACCCAAATCTTTAGTATAATCATTTACATAAAGTCCTATATGGGCATACATAACTTCCTCATCCATTTCCTGGGCATGTTGTCGGATGAATGGTAAGGATTCCCTGGGGTTGTCAAAGGCAAATTCAACGCTGCTTGCCAATACCTGATTCACCTTGGCCTTTACCTCCCCGGGTAAACGATTATTAACCACAATTCCTCCCAACGGAATGGGATACCCTGTAGTTTCTTCCCAGTACTCTCCCAGATCCCTGATTTTTACCAATCCTTTGTCTGCATAGGTAAATCTGTTTTCATGGATGATCAAACCAGCATCAAAGGTACTGTCCAGAACTCCTGATTCAATTTCAGAAAATAAAATTTCCTCCTTATTGACAGCTTCAGGAAAAGCCAGGCCCAACAAGAAATTGGCCGTGGTATATTTTCCAGGAATAGCAATTCTGGACTGGTTGACTTCTTGTTCGGTCATAGATGATTTGGAAATCAAAAGCGGACCGCAATTGTTCCCCAGAGCACTACCGGCATCAAGCAGACTGTATTGACCCAATAAATGGGCAAAGGCGTGATAGCTCAATTTGGTAATGTCGATATCTCCTTTGAATGCCAATCGGTTAAGTTCCTCCACATCAGCCATTATTACCTCAAACTCAAGGCCCAGAGTATCAATCTTCTGATGGATCATGGCATCAAAAATAAAAGTGTCATTGGGACAAGGGGAAAACCCCAGTGTAAGCTTCATTAACTTTAATTTAATTAACCAAAAAATAAAACTGTTTGCTGGTCTTTAAACCATTAGCTTTAGTTACCTTTGCTTTCTGCTGAAAATGGTTTAACATTGACAAATCATGCTTTTGCCGTGACCGCAAATCTAACCATTTGACACCAGAAACCAGAGTCAATTTATTTTTTTGCCAAACGGTAATTTTTTTGAAGGATTATTCTGCATAAATGGAACCACAGATCGTATACGAAGATAATCACCTCATTGCAGTGAACAAACCTGCGGGTTGGTTAGTTCAGGCTGATGCCACAGGGGATCTCACCCTTGCTGACTGGACCAAATCATATATCAAACACAGGTACAAAAAACCCGGCGATGTATTTCTGGGAACGATTCACCGAATCGACCGGCCGGTCAGTGGAGTGGTGATCTTTGCCCGAACCAGTAAAGGTTTGAGCAGAATGAATGAATTGATCCGCGAACGCAAGATCGTCAAAAAATACTGGGCCATCATCAATGAACGGCCAGACCCTTTGTCTGCAGAATTAACCCACTTCCTGCTCAAGGATAAATCCCGGAACAAGGCCAAAGCTTTTGATAAAAAGAGCCGAAGAGCCGAAGGGGCTAAAAAAGCCACCCTTTCTTATGCTATGATTGGCGGACTAGGAGATAATTACTTACTCGAAATTGACCTTAAGACAGGACGCCCTCACCAAATAAGGGCTCAACTTTCAAAAGTTGGCTACCCTATCCGGGGTGATATAAAATACGGTTATAAATCTCCCAATGAGGATGCCAGTATCCATTTGCATTGCAGATCCATGTCATTTGTGCACCCGGTGAAAAAGGAACCCGTTACCATAACAGCCGACCCTCCCAATGATCAGATTTGGAATTTATTTGAGGATATGTGGTCGTAGTCTAAAAGTATCAGTTAACAGTACCAGTTGGCAGATATAAAGAGGTTGAGGGAGATTGGTGTAGAATCAAATGAGCTTTTAATAGTCAAAACCCGCTCTTATGAAAAAGATAATAATTAGCTTCACTCCCATATTTTTACTTACCGGCTTATTCTCTATAGCCCAGGATCTGGACTTTCCGGTAACTGCACCAAAACATTATATCTGTTATTCCAATGAAAACCCTATTGTCATAGACGGTGTGCTAGATGAGCAGGATTGGAAAAATGCCGCATGGTCAGATGCCTTTATGGATATTCTTGGCCCCAAAGGTGACCAGCCTTATTTTGAGACAAGGATGAAAATGCTTTGGGACAGCCAATACTTTTACTTTGCAGCCACTCTGGAGGAAAATCATGTATGGGGAACATTAACGGAACGGGATGCGATTATTTATTTTGATACTGATTTTGAGATTTTTATAGACCCGGACGGCGATAATCACAATTACATGGAGCTGGAGATCAACGCGTTGAATACTCTTTTTGATCTTTTTCTTAAACGCCCATACCGCGATACCACCAAAGTGGATATCCAGTTTGATATGCCGGGCATACTTTCGGCTGTTCACATTAATGGAAGCCTAAATGATCCATCAGATCTTGATAAAAGCTGGAGTGTTGAGATTGCCATTCCCTGGGAAGATATGATGGAATACCTTCCGGGAAACAGAAAACCCATGGATCAGGAACAATGGAGAATTAACTTTTCAAGGGTTCACTGGGAGACAGATATTATAGACGGAAAATACGTGAAGAAGAAAACTGACGATGGAGAACTGCAAAGGGAACTCAACTGGG
>QQUB01000763.1 GCA_008501835.1 Bacteroidota bacterium | reverse complement strand
CCGCAGACCTGATTTTGGAATTGCAGTGGGTGTTGGAGCAGCGATTCCTTCCGGAGATGGGGACCTGTTTCTCGATATTCGATACCTGCATAGTTTCAACAAAATCAATGTGAACTATTTTGATGACGGTGACCTGAGGAATCGCGGCCAGAATATTACTGTTGGTTACCTCTGGCCACTAAGTCGATAATTCAGTATTTCCTTACACTATTTTTTTCCTCTCCAAGACTCCATCTCCATAAGGTAATCTAATCAGTAATCAAGTTCGTCGATTAAAGGTTCATAGAAGCCGATCTTACTCCATTTTTGGAACATTGATCATTTGTCCACCCTAAGATCTTTTTTACTAACCGTAATCAGCAAACCCTAATGGAAGATACCCTTAATATCCAGTCTACAGGAATCGCAGAACAAGAGGCTGCATTTAAATTACTTGAAGATAGCATTTACTCTGCCCTTCAGACTTATTCAAACGTTCACCGTGGCAGTGGATACAACTCCCAGGTTTCCACCCATCTATATGAACAGGCAAGAGACATTGTCCTGGAATACATGGGACTGAAGAAAAGCAGTTATATCGTCGTTTTTTGTTCACCCAGAAGAGCCGAAATTTTCACCAGATCAATCAACCCTAAAAACTTTCGTCTTCTTTCCAGCAAGGATCTCGGTTTAGCTATTGGCGTCAGAGCGATTGCATTGCGAAGGAAGGCCATTCCAAAGGGGGAACCGATTGAATCAGGCGGTGGCACAACCAAACTGACTGCAAGAGACTGGATCATCTGGGCCGATGCACCCGACAGATTTGAAGCGGGAACCCCTGCCATTATCAACGTAATTGCCTTTGCCAAAGCCCTATTAATTATTCAGGAATATGGCTCGGATATATTTAAAGAAAAACCATCCACCACCCTGTCGGCCAAAGAAATCCTTTTTGATGATGAGTTGGTAAATTTTGAAGGTCCTGAATTACTCAAGGAGCTTCGTACCACCCTAATTGGTAAAAAGGTCACTATACCTACGATGGAAGGAACTTCCGCTTTTATCAACTTCGATAACAGTGCAAGTACTCCTACCTTTGCGGCTATTTGGGAAACTTTTAAAACCACCTTGAAACAACCGGAAGCTACTCAACAACAACTCCAAACGCAGGTTAAAAACATCTGTGCTGATTTTCTGGGTGCACCACTAGACGAATATGAGGTAATCTTTACCACCAATACTACTGAAGCCATCAATATTGCTGCTGAAAGTTTAAGTTTATCCAAGGATACTGATACGGAACCCGTCATTGTCAATACTCTTCTCGAGCACTCCTCCAACGACCTTCCCTGGCGGATGGTTCCCAATGGAGAGTTGATCAGGCTTTCGGTAGATGACGAAGGGTTCATTGATCTCACAGAACTCAAATCCCTTTTACAGAATTATAATGAGCAGAAACTCCACGGTAAAAAGCGTATCAAAATAGTTGCTGTTTCCGGAGCCTCCAATGTTTTGGGAACTTGTAACAATCTGGAAGAGATCAGTGAAGTTGTGAAGACCTATGGAGCACAATTCCTTGTTGACGGAGCCCAACTGGTGGCCCACAAAAAGGTGGACCTTGAGAAAAGCAATATTGATTATTTTGCATTTTCAGCCCATAAGATTTATGCACCCTTTGGCAGTGGAGCTTTGGTGGTTAAAAAAGGATTACTGAATTTCCCGTTACAGGATTTGGATAAAATCAAATCCTCCGGTGAGGAGAATACAGGAGGTATTGCAGCTTTAGGGAAAGCTTTTGTTCTTTTGGATCGTATAGGTATGCAAACGGTTTTTGAAGAGGAACTGGAGTTAACCAAATTTGCACTCTCAGAAATGGGCAAAATTCCCCATTTGAAGTTAGTTGGAATACAAAACCCCGATTCTAAGAGAATCTCTAATCGGCTGGGAGTTATTTCTTTTGGTGTCCGGGAAATGCTTCCGAAAAAGATTGCAACTGAATTGTCTCAACATAAAGCCATAGGTATTCGAACAGGTTGCCATTGTGCCCATTTAATTGTCAAACGGATCGCAGGCATTGGCCCTGGACTGGAAAAGTTCCAGCGGGTAATTCAGACCTTATTCCCCAAATTAAGGCTACCAGGAGTAGCAAGGGTGAGCTTCGGTATCGAAAATACCAGGGAGGAAGTTGAAGCTTTGGTACAGGTCTTACGGTCTTTGTCAGATAAAACTATCAAAAATACTACCCCCTCAACTATACCTGTAACTCAGGTAAAGAAAGAGTTTAACCAATTGGTACTAGATAGTAGCGAAAGGGTTTACGGTCGGCCTTGATCCACACGACGATTATTTACCATAAAATTGGTATCAATTATTCGGTCTGTGCAATATAAGGTCAACAGCAATTTCTTCTAAAACCTGATTTTCCATGATGTCATGAATTTCATCATGGCTCATTCCTGCATTGTTATCCACAGCAATGAAAATTCTTGCTTCAAGAATGGTTTCCTGCTGCTTTAAAATTGGTTTCCCTGAAGAGAGATCAAAAAAATCATCACCTGCCGCGGGAGTTAACAAGGCGTCCAGGATATGGTTGCCATCTACATCCTCCAGATTTATGGACACATGAGAGATGTTTAAAGGGTTGGACTTGAAATTAACCCGGGTTTCCAGAGTCACGGACTCATAGGTACATACCTGAAGAAAGAAAAATTTGAACTGGTAGTGTACAGCACCATCCGGAAATTCCGTTCCGTGATTTTGCCCCAAATTGGTAAAAGCAGTTACCTTCTGACTATCACTGACAGTAGCCTCTAAACACTTTTTTTCTTCTTCCTCACAAGTCAGGGAAGTTAAGATCAACACGATAAAAAGTGAAAAAAAACGCAGGAAAGAAATGGTGGAATTTTTCATATTTGACTGAGGTTGGTGGAACCTCTTAAGGTACCGAATTTTCGGCTTATTTTCTAATTTAAAATGGAAAATCCACCTTATTAAAATACTGTTTCAGCCCTGGTTTTCCTGTAATTCATTAAAGTTAGCTAACTTTATGGGTCTAAGAAATTAACCCGATTCATGAGTATGACTACCCTATCAACAAAATTGCCTCTCCTGAGCATTTTGCTCCTCTTCCTGTTATTGTCAGTTCAGACCATTGGCTTTAGCCAAAACCCTGATTACTTCGACGGGCCCTATATTTTCGACCAAAAAGACAGTCTGAAAATTCAGTGGATTGAAGCTGGAATCCCTTTTGACACCCTCATCGCCAAAAAAGATGCCGGGTTATTTAAAAGAGATTCCTTGCCTTTAGTTAATCTGAGAGACCTGACGTTTCCCGTTGATAATGACGCCTCTTATAAGGATGTCGATAAGGTAGTTGCCGTGAGTGACGTTCACGGAAAATACGATATTCTTATTTCCATGTTGATTGCCCAGGGAGTCATTGATGAATCTCATCAATGGATTTTTGGACAGAATCACCTGGTCATTGTGGGTGATAACTTTGACCGGGGGGACAAAGTTTTAGAAATCCTTTGGTTCTTATTTTACCTCCAGAAAAAGGCAGAAGCCGAAGGGGGAAAGGTCCATATGCTTCTTGGGAACCATGAAGTTATGACGCTGAATGGGGATTTGAGGTATATAAACAGGAAGTACCTGTACACTTCCGCTGCATTCACAACACCATATCACGAGTTCTTCAGGCAAGGATCCATTCTGGGAGATTGGATCGTTTCTCACAAGATCATGGTCTCCATTGATAAACGGTTGTTTGTTCACGCAGGAATATCACCGGAATTTCTGGTCTTGAATTATTCCATAAAAAAAATAAATAAGGTCTTTCAAAAATCTATTCTCAGGCAACCTAAAGACAAGATCAAAAGAAATCTCGAACTCTCTTTCCTGGTAAATGGAAAAGGTCCGATCTGGTATCGTGGATATTTCGAAAATGGTACCTTAAATCAGGACAGTATCGACATGATCCTGCAAAAGCTCGGTCAAAAAACCATCATAGTTGGACACACCAGCATGAGGGAAATCAATCCATTTTTTGAACGAAAAATAATCGGGATCGACAACAGCATCAAACAAGGTTCCAAGGGGCAAGTATTGATTATTGAAAACGATCAGTTTTACGTTGGCGACCAGGAAGGTAACCAAACATTGCTCAAATTGACCTCACCCAAAGAGTCGAGCCTATTTGAATATGTCTACAACATGGACTACACCCCTACCCTGGAAATAAAAACGGATATTGGGCGACTTCTGAAAAGAAGTGATAAGGAAGAGTATCAGGAAGCTGACTTTGAGATCTCTGATCCGGATGGGGAAGTTGTCTTTTCCTTACCTGCAAGACTCAGGGCCAGAGGCAATAAACGAAAAATGGTTTGCCGGTTCCCTCCCGTCAAGATCGATTTTAAAAAATCACTCCTTGATTCTCTCGGGTTCCACTCCCATGACAAGCTCAAATTGGTTCTCCCCTGCGGTCCGGAAAAAAGCCAGCAGGAATATCTTTTCAAAGAATACTTCCTGTATGACCTGTATGCCATGATAGATTCCAATACTTTAAGAACAAAAATGGTAAAGATCAAACTTTATGATGGCGATAAGAAAGACTTTGTTGTGACTGGGTTCCTGATTGAAGATGAAAAGGAATACGCCAGAAGAAAAAATGCCAGAATACTTGAGAAAGCCAAAATCAATGCTTCCCATCTCGACCGGGAATCTTTCGTAAAAATGGAATTCTTCCAATACATGATCTCCAATACTGACTGGTCCCTGAGAAACCGTCACAACCTGGAACTTGTCAAACTGGAGAGCATGGATAAGGTAATGGCCATAGCATATGATTTCGATTATTCAGGTTTTGTCGGCCAGGATTATGCTGTGCCGCACGAGTCATTACCTATTGACAACATCCATGAAAGGTATTTTTTCTCCTACCCCATGACCGATGGCGAATTCTATGCCGCTGCACAATTTTTCAAATCCATCGAATTGGATGTTTATAAACTATGCGAAAAGGCTACATATATGAAACTCAAAACCATTCAGGAAAACAAAGAATATCTGAAAGGTTTTTACAGAACCCTGAACAACCCAAAAAGGTTGAGAAAGGAAATGTTGCGATAACTAATTCATTAAAAATTTAAGAAATGCGGTACACCTTCATATGCTCAGTTTTTCTGTTTTTATTCTCTTCAGTTAACCTATTTGGACAAAGTGATTCCCTGGGAATCATTTCACCTGAGGCACTTGTTCAGCAACAACTGGATGGTTACAATGCCCGGGATATTGATGCTTTCATGGCTCCATATAGTGAGGAAATTGAACTATATGATTTTCCCAACACCCTCAATTTAAAGGGAAAGGAAAAAATGAAAACCGGCTACCAGGATTTTTTTAAAAAAGTGCCGGAATTACACTGTGAACTGGTTAACCGTATCGTCATGGGTAATACGGTCATCGACCAGGAAAAAGTAACGGGCTTTCCGGATGGATTTGTATTGGAAGCCATTGCTATTTACAAGATCAGGGATGGTAAAATTGCTTCCGTCCATTTCATCAGGAAAAATTAAACCGTTAACAGAAGCATTAAAAAAATTTCCCAAGGTATTACACTATGAAACCTATCCTTGTCCTGTTTACGTTAGTAATCCCTTTCAACCTTTTCTGTCAGACCTCCCTTATCAGTGGTAAAATTTTAAACCAAAAAGACGGTCAGCCAATTCCCTATGCAAATATTTTCAATCAGACCACCCAAAAAGGGACCATCAGTAATCTCGATGGTTTTTTCCAGATAGAAATCACCGGGCCAAAGGACTCGGTACTCATCAGTTTTATCGGATTCAGGAATTCATACATAAAATTTCAGACTGGCCGCAAATTCTATGAAATCAAATTGGAAGAAAGCCTTCAATTACTCAATGAGATCGTCGTTACACCAAAAGAAAATTCCTTTCTCTTTGACCTGATAGATTCCTGCAAAAAAAATGCTTCCGAAAATACATCGAACTCCAAAGCCTATTTCGAATTAAAAACCTTTAGAAACGATATTCAGCTGGAGTTAGTCGAGGGCTTTTACAACGCAGGCTCCAGAGGTTATGAATTGAATAAACTGGACCTAAAAGCCAGTAGAATAGCATTACAAACCTACCACAACAGATTTTTCAGTTCCCTTGAAAGCTCCAGGGCAATTACGCTTTTCAAATCATTAAAAAAGAGTCCGTATTTTCCTTCCGACCCACCAAACCTTTCAAAGAGGAAGGCCAAAAGAAATTTCTTTTTATACCTTGAAAAAAAATACCTCAACAATGAGGGAGATTCGATTTTTGTAATTGAATTTCAACCCCGAAATCAATCAAAGGCAATGTTCTCAGGCCAGATCTGGATCAATAAAACCAAAATGGATTTTATCAAAATCAAGTCGATCTGTAAGAACTGTAAAACCCACCCTTTTTTGCCTCTTTTTCCTTCCGACAGTATCATTGGCGTAGACCTGGAAATCACCAAATCATTTAAGCCGCATAATAAAGAAATGGTTTTCAACCATATCGACTTTACTTATCAAATCAATTACAAAAGCAGAATTTCCAAACCGGAGGAATTGAATTTCTCCATCAGGACCAACGCGGTATTATTTGCCTATAATCACCTGGAAACCTTTTTCATCCCAAAATTCTCTTTTAGCAGTCCTTTGGTGGGTGACTACCGCAAGATCAATGCCATGCCTTATAACAAATTCTTTTGGGAGAATCACGATGAATATTGCCTCAATGATCAACAACAAATGAATCAGGCTTTTTTTGCGGAAGCAAGTCATACGAACAACACCATTTTTAACCCAGGTCCTCAATTCAACAAAGGATTTCTCGAACACCCTTTTGTTCATTGGTCTCCCAACAGGGTGAGTTTTTCAGAAATAAGGACCGATACTATTGAGCAACCATTTATATCCCCTGAAGAGGATCAATTTAATCTTGCTGTAAAGATCTTTCTGGATATCAACACTTATCAGGACTCCACCAATATCCTGACAGCTACTGTTTTTGACCCATATGACAGTTATTTTTATCCGCCCATCAATGATGTAACCAATTGTTTTATCAATATGTATTTCGATTGGTGTGAAATCCAAAGAAGGAATTTTCAAAAGACGCTGGAAACATCCGTCTCCTCTCCTGAAACCATGAATGACATTATTGAAGATTTTTACAGAAATTTTAATCAACAAAGAAGAATGTTCCTGAAAAAATTAAAGCTTGGGAACAACGAAGCTGAAATGGAAAAATGGAATGCATATATCTACCAGGAATTGGGAATTGACAACTTCAGGATTTTTGATCCCTTCCCGGAGGACAAAGAGTAAATAAACAATGAAGTTATCCATTAATCGGGTCCAAAATTTCTATGGAAGCCCAAGAACTCAGCTTTGAATTTATAAGAATATTCGTTAAGTTTATAGACTTGATTAGGGTTATTCAAAATCTAAAAAATGGTCTCCCGACAAATAATAACATTTGTTTTCAGCGACATAGAACATTCTACTCGCCTTGCTCAACAATCGGGAGAAAAATACCCTGAAATACTTGAAAATCACCGTAGCATCATTCGAAAGGCTATACACAATTATCAGGGAAGGGAAATTGATACCGCAGGCGATGGTTTTTTTATGACTTTTCAGGATCCCTACTTCGCTGTATTAGCCTCACAGGAAATTCAAAGTAGTTTTAATTCAGAGTCCTGGGCAAACCGTATTGGTTTAAAAGTTCGAATGGGAATTCATACCGGGGAAGCTCTTTCCACCTTTTCCGGGTATACAGGAGTGGAAGTTCATTATGCCTCCCGTATCTGTAGCGTAGCCTACGGAGGACAGGTTCTTATGTCTGAAGATACAGTAATGGCCCTTGGTCAAAACATAGAAAAAATTTCAATTATCAACCTTGGAGAATACCAGCTAAAAGATTTCCTTGAACCGGTAAAACTTTTCCAGCTCAACATAAAAGGATTAAAAAATTCCTTCCCAAGACTAAGCATAAGCCCCCAGGAAAAGAGGATTGCCGTACTTCCTTTTATTAATGTCGATAAGGATGAGGAACTTGAATACATTGGAGAAGGGATGGCGGATGAACTCATCGTTGCCCTTGGAAAAATCCAGGGCGTCAGGGTTGTATCCAGGTCCATTGCCTTCCCACTGGCCATGGCAGATCGAAACCCTTTGGACATTGGAAAAAAACTTCGCATCAGTGCCCTGCTCGAAGGAAGAATAAAAACTGAAAAATCAGGAGTAAAGATATCGGCAGACCTGATCAATACAGAATCCGGATTTAATATCTGGTCCGGTCACTACGACAGTACCCGTGACAACCTGCTCCCTATTCAGGATGACATCAAACACAAGGTTGCTGTAGCCCTTGGTTGCAAAGTTATTTCCCAGCAACAGGATTCCATTCAGAAAAGGCAGACCCAAAATGCTGAAGCTTATGATTTCTACCTCAGAGGGCGCAGGTTCTACCTTCAATACAGCAATCGTGGAATCAGCCTTGCCCTGCAAATGTTTCAAAGAGCCATCGAAGCGGATAGGCATTATGCCCTGGCTTTCGCCGGAATGGCCGATTGTTACATTTACCATTACCAGCATATTGAACGAAAATCCGAAACACTCAACAAAGCTGACCAGATGAGTAAAAAAGCCATCGACCTGGCACCTGCTTTCCCTGAAGTCCATGTTTCCCGCGGTATTATCTTGTCGGAACGAGGGCTGTTTGAGGAATCGGAAAAGTCGTTCAAGTATGCCATAGAAACCGACCCTACCCTCTTTTTAGGCTGGTACCAGTATGCGAGATCATGTTTTGTTTTTGGAAAACTTGAAAAGGCAGCAAGATTATTTGAACAGGCCAACAGAGTTGAACCTGAAGACTATCAATCTCTTTTGCTGGCCTCCCAGGTTTATGATGATCTTGGAAGTAATGAACTTGCATCCTCCCTTAGACTTCGCGGCGCAACATTGGCAGAAAACTGTATAGAGTTAAATCCGGGAGATACCAGAGCCTTGTACCTTGCTGCCAATGCTTTTGCATTACTCAAAAACAGGGAAAAAAGCCTCCTTTATTTACAAAGAGCCCTAGCCCTGGAACCTGAAGATTCCATGTTGCTTTACAACGCAGGTTGTGTTTATGCATTATTAAACATGCAAGAAGAAGCAATGGTATCTCTGGAAAAAGCCTTCTCAGCTGGCCTGACGCTTATTGGCTGGTATGAAAACGACAGCAATCTGGACTCACTCAGGAGAGACCAGCGGTTTATAGACCTATTGGAGAAAATCAGAAATCTTCCGAAATAATTTGATCAATAAAACCAATTTGCACCGGCTTTTTTAAGGATATTCGAATACCGCATTTTTTGTAAAAAATAATGTTTTATATATAACTTATTATGTCTCAGCCTAAAGGGATCAAAAATTGCATGATTTATGAAAATTAGCTATCTTTAGTTGAATTAATTAAACCAACAACCCATTATGCCTAACCAACCCCTTCCAAATTTTGCCATCAACGTAGGTCCAGGAGGTACCTTTAAAAATAGTGGCAATTTTCAAACCTTTCCACAAGATGTAGACGAAATATTTGAAAAATTAAGTGCGCCAAATCAGCAATCCATTCTATTTTATTTCCACGGTGGCCTGGTTAACGAAACAAACGGAATGAGGACTGCCGAAAGGTTGTCAGAACTGTTTGAGCAGGATAATATTACCGTGGTTTCCGTGGTATGGGAAACCGGGATTTTTGAGATCATCAAAAACCGCCTGAGCGATATTTCTCAAACCGAATTGTTTAAAAAGCTCTTTGAAATCGCCAAAAAAGAATTGGAAAAACGCCTAGGTATTCACGACGACCAGGGCAGCAGGGGTGATGCCGACACTTTAGAGCTGGAAGCCAATGGGGAATTACCGAATTACCTTGAGGCCGACATAGAAGCCAGCATTGAGGAAGAAATAGAAATTGATGAAGATGAACTTCAACATCTTCTGGAAGAGGAAGCTCCTGAAACTCCTGAATTTGACCAAAAATATTTGAGCCCTGAAGAAAAATCCAAAGACGCCAGAGGTTTTTCATTTGTATTGCTCAAACCATTATTGGCAGTGATATATCGAGTGATAAAACGATATATAAAAAAACGGGATCATGGTTTTTTCCCGAGTATTGTGGAGGAATTACTGCGAGAATTTTACCTCGCCGATTTTGGTCAATGGGTATGGGGAAATATAAAATCCAAAGCGAACGAAATGTGGTCGTCGAATCACGGATTAGCTGAGGAAAAATTTTTTGCCGGAAGATATTTGCTTGAAAAACTGTCCGATTTTCAGACGGTCCATCCCAACAAAAAAATCCACCTCATAGGCCACAGTGCGGGCTCAATCGCCATTTGCGAAATGGTAAAAACTGCCCATCAGGCCAATCTTACATTAACTTTCCGGAACATGGCATTTTTGGCTCCTGCCTGTACGTTTGATCTCTTTAAGGAGAGTATAATTGAGAGAGAAAATATTTTCCAGAATTTCTACCTCTTTAATATGCTGGACGAGGTAGAGCAAAAAGACCCGCTTGTTCCTGTCCTTTATAAAAGATCCCTTTTATACCTGGTTTCAGGTGCCTTTGAACGCAACCAGGCAGGAAAGGAAGAAGTAGATAAACCATTAATGGGCATGCACCGTTTTTTCAGCGGAGAATCTCCTTTTAATGATGACCTTTCCAGACATATTCTCGATTTTATGGATCGCGATGATGTACATGCCATTTATTCAGTAACTCCGGATAATGCTGAGGCAGGTCGACGTTCCTCAGCCGCAAAACATGGAGATTTTGATGACGATGAGGAAACTTTAGAAAGCCTGAAAACCATAATTCAAAATAGTTAGAAAAGATGCCAATTCAGCCCAATGATTTTGCTCTTGTCATCGGGATTGACGATTATCCCGATTTCCGTTCCTTAAACGGAGCTATAAATGATGCCGAAGACTTTGCTCACTGGCTCATGGACCATGATTCTGGC
>QQUB01000947.1 GCA_008501835.1 Bacteroidota bacterium | reverse complement strand
CGTGACGGAGCCCGAGAACTGCCGCTGCTTTCCATCAGACATGGTCACCTGAAAAACATAAACGTATACCCCGGGATTAACCGGATCACCCCTGTAATTACCATCCCATTTATTTCCTGTAAATAAATGTGCCCCCCAACGATCGTAAACAGAAAGTTTGGCCTCAAGAATATCTGCATCCTGTCCTAAGATTTCGAAATAATCATTGATGCCATCAAAGTTTGGGGAAAAAACATTCGGAACATAAACATTGTAAAAGGATAAATCCAGAAGGATAAGACTATCACAGCCCAGGGACGAAACGAGGTTGGCAGTGTAAACACCTTCCTGATCATAGCTGTTGGGCCCCACGTCAAATTGCTCTCCTTCGAAAATCCTTGCGCTTAGGGTATCATTGAAAAAACCCAAAACCTCCAGGTCAAGTGTCACAATGCTATCACAATTATCCACGGTTTTAAAAGTATCCACATAAACTCCGGACGCTGAAATCTGATCCTGTCCAAAAACATAGGCATCTTCATTACAGATCGTCTCGGCAATGTAGGTCGTGGTAAAAGGAATATCCCTGTTATAAATTTGGGTAACTCTGCAATTACCTTCGCTATCCATAATTTGTACCTGGTAAGCTCCTTCTCCATACATCTGTGATATAGCCGATTCTGTCTCTCCTATCAGGGCAACACCATCCAGGTACCATTGGTATTCGAATTCATCATTAGGAGGAACCTCTATCAGAAAATCCTCATCACACGGATGTGTAATTTCACTAATTTCATAATCAAAAGATTCCTCATCTGCCAAAACAAGATTATCAAAAAAGTAATAAGTACTGCTAGGGTTATTGCTTAAAGTACAACTCGGCCCAATGGCAATGGCAGCAATATCCGTTTCAGGGGTTACTTCGATAAAAGTTTGTACCCATTTATTCCCAGGTCCTCCGCTAACGAGTACGTTGCCTAATTCCTGCCAGCCGGGTCCGTTGGTCGGGCAACCAAAAAATTCATCGCCTTGACCAAAGGGTATATTATCACAATCATCAGTTCCAAAAAAGGTAATAAAAATCGGCGGCGAACTGGCAAAGCTTACAAAACCGACATGAAACTCAAACCGATAGGTTACTCCAGCCAGCATTGGTTGAGCAAGACATGCACCGGCATATTCCTTCCATCCAGGTTCCGGGTCCAGTCCGTTTCGAACCCTGCCATCACGAAACCCCATAACCCCCTGGCCATCAGGAAAGGGTTGTGGAGGCGGAAAATCATCCCATCCCATCCATCCGCAGGTGTGCAAATAATCCGTTGTAGGGTCTGATGCCTGCACCCCACCGGTGGCACAATCCAACTGGCTTCTGTCCTCAGGGCAACAATCCATTTCTTCAAAAGAAGGATTAGGAATCAAAGAAACCGGTTCAATCACCTCGCATTCACAATCAGGATCATTGAGGTCAATCAACCCGTCCTCATCGTCATCGAGGGCATTATCACAGATTTCATCCATTAAAAAGGAAGGCGAATTCGAAGGCAATATCACAAAACTCCAGTAGCTAAATGCTACCAGACACAACAATAAAGAGGTGCCAAAATGGGTGTTTTGTAAAAAATTCATTTTTCAATATACTTAAATTTTCAGGAAATGGAAAATGATATATTGTCACTTCAAAGACTCGTTACCCATTTATGCTTAAAAAATTGAAAATAGGAAGCAAATGAGTATTTCCGATAATAGAAAAATATCCAGGGATCAAAAAACTACCCTTCATTCCCAAAAAATTGGTATCTTGACTTTTGAAACTTGCAAACAGATAGTAAATTTTCTCTTTAAAACGTGTTCCTTGTCCGATACAGTTCCTCCCGGACTTTCCCTCCAATGCCATATTACCAGACTATCCACCTAAATGGTTTACTATTATAATTTGACCAATCCTGAAAACTTTTTTCAAATCTTCTCTTTGAGTAATTCTTAAACCAGAACCCGGACACGTAAGCATCTTCATCCACTACATTGTTCACTCAAATTCAAAATTCATGAAAAACCTAATTCCCATTTCACTATTGTTTCTTTTTCTATTATCAAACTCCTGTATGGAAAATGCAGAAACTTCCGAAGCCAATAGCGATAACCCCGACTATAAAGCAATGATTATTGAAGCCAATGAAGAACTTTTGAACAAGGGTAACCTCGATTACGCCGACCAGGTTTTTTCAACAGCATACGCAAATGGGAATGGCCCTGAAATGATTAAAAAATTTGTTGGTGAATTGAGAACTGCCTTTCCTGATTTAAAAGTAAGCATTGACCAGGTTTTAATCGATGGAAATAGAGTTGCCTGGCGAAGAACCCATACAGGCACCCAGAAGGGAAAGTTCATGGGTTTCGAACCAACAGGTATGTCGACAACCTGGACGAATATGATCATAACTGAATACGATGAAAATGGAAAAATTCATAAAGAGTGGAGCACCAATGATATTGTGGAGCATTTGCTCAACAATACCATGGCTGTGAAATCAAATGAACCGGAATAAAATAATAATAAATGATTCGCAGGTACGAACCAAAAGATAAAGAACAGCTAATGCAGATAATGCAATTGAATATTCCCGACGCTTTTGCGGAATCGGAGGCAAAGGACTTTGAGCATTATCTCGAACAAGAACTTGAAGATTACTTTGTCATTGAAATCGATAGGAAACTTGTCGGAGGCGGTGGAGTAAACTACTTTCCTGAAGAAAGGTCCGCCAGAATTTCGTGGGATATGTTACATCCG
>QQUB01000931.1 GCA_008501835.1 Bacteroidota bacterium | reverse complement strand
GGAAAAGACAACACGTACTATTCCTGTTGTGGTTCACATTACCCACAACAATGGTCCTGAAAACAGCTCTGACGCTCAGGTTATCGCCGGAATAGAGCAATTGAACGATGCATTTGCCAATATAAATTATTATGATCAGGGCAGCGGAGTTGATATTGAGATCGAATTTTGCCTCGCCAAACAAGATCCCGATGGTAATGCCACCAACGGTATAACCCGACATGTTTCAACACTTACCAATTTAAATGGCTCAACCCAGGACCTGACTTTAAAAAACCTCTCTAGATGGGACCCAACTTGCTATTTGAATATATGGGTGGTTAAATCCATATATTTGAGTTATTCGGGGATTTTTGCAGCCGGTTATGCTTATTACCCTTCAGCACATGGACTTTCCTATGATGGAATTGTCATCAGAAGTTCGGCCATAGGACAATCTGAAGCGAAAACGACCACCCTGGCTCATGAAGTCGGCCATTACCTTGGATTATATCATACTTTTGAAGGGGGTTGTATAAATAATAATTGTTTTCTGGACGGGGACCGTGTTTGTGATACACCTCCCGATCAATCTACCAGTTACGTTCCTTGTGATCTGGAGGTCAATACCTGTGGTACAGACACTAATTCCGGATTAAACGCAGATCTACCAGATGATACCCATAACTATATGGATTATCAATTTAAGGAATGCCGTCATGACTTTACAGAGGGGCAAAAGGAACGGATGATCTTTTTTTTAACACAGGTCAGGTCAAGTTTACTGGATTGTACTTCCTGTTTGGACCCATGTCCTTTTACAATGAACTTAACCATTTCAAGTGAAGATACTTTATATGTTCCGATTGGACAGAATTATTCCTTATCACCAGAATACACTCAAAATTTGAATGGGATTGACTGGTATATCGATGGAGAATGGGTGAATAATGGTTTAACATTTGAACATCAATTTACTGAAGCAGGAGTTTTCCAGCTTTCCGGGTTAGGTCATAACACCCTGGCTAACTGTGCCTCAAAGTTTGATGCAGTTATGGTAAAAACCTATTGTGCAGCACCACCTGTAATTGATATTCTTCCAGATACTGTTCATGTTACCTTGGGGCAGGATACCCAAATTCCTACCATAGGTCAAAATATCCATGAGGCTGTTTGGACCATTTACGGTGAAATTGCCGGAAACGGCCTGGACCACATATTTAACTTTACTGAATATGGCCAATTCTTCCTTAATTTGACGACTTATAATGAATATGAAGCATGTTATTCTTCCGATAGGGTTTTAATAATTGTAAACTGCCCGATTGATGCAACTTTTGAAGTAAGTCAGTCAACAGCCCTTATCGGAGATACTATTACTTTTTCAGCTAACAACCTTGATGCCCTCTCTTATCAGTGGTACATCAATAGTGAACCATCTGGAAATGACCCTACCATTGAAATCGGATTTGCAAACAGCGGGACCTATAGTATTGTATTAGTTGTTGAAGAGGAGTTTTGCGAGAGAACATCTAATCATTTTTACCTGGTTGTGGAAGACCCGTGTACTTACGGAAATAAAGTCCAGCAAATAAGATCCTGGGAAATTTCCGCCCCTGTTTGGATGGAAATGGATGAAGATGGGAATTACCTAATATTGGACCATGGTCATGGAATATACGTAGTCAATCAAAATTTTGAACAGATTTGGGCAATGGACAACAGCATTGAGGGATTTGAATGGGGAAGTGCCACCTGGCAGCATGCTGTTGTAGACACGATCAACGGAGGATTCATTCTAGTCGGATATTTCGTTCCTCACAACGGTTATGTAGTAATGAAAATATCGGCAACAGGAGCTTTTGAATGGAGCAAATTAATTCACATTGAAAGTGCAAATACGTTACACTTGGGAGAGGTTCGAATAAAACAAGTTTCAAATGGAAACTTTGTTATTGTTGGAAATACAGCAGATAATTTAGGCACATATAATTCCGTTTTTATCTCCTTTATTACTGAAATAGATCCTTTGGGAAACCAGATATGGTTACAAGGCTATTATGGGATTAATCTTGATGATTTTGAACAAACAAATGAAGGTGGATATCTTATTACCGGTTGGACAAACCTGGACTATGCATTAACACTTTTAAAAGTTGATTCCGTAGGTGAATATATATGGGCAAAAAGGTTTTATTTAGGAGCTAATAATTGGGTAGGGAGCTACAGAAAAATACTTCCTACCTACGACAATGGTTTTATGCTGGGCTTTACCAGCGGAGCTTATAATATTGCCCCCTATCAAACAAGAATTGGAAAAATTAACGAATTTGGAGAAATCATTTTTTTGAAGAGTTTCGTGGACTCAGATGCTCCGGAGGAGAGCTGCTACATGAATGGTTTTTCCAAAGCTCTAAACGGAGATATCCTCTTCTCCATTGGTCAGCTTGAGAATGCTATTCACGCGAGAATGACAAATGATGGAGAGATCGTCTGGGCTCAAAAGTTCTTTGGGGATGACCATTTTGAAATAATAAGAAATTTTACTCCTGGACTCATAATCACAGCCGCATACCCGGGTTTCTTCTCTTTTCACAATGAAGATGGAGAGCAGGAAGGCTGCGAGGTAGAACCCGCCAATTATATTTTTGAAGACATAAGTTATTCTACCGGCACCCCAACCTTCTATTACATCAACAATTACTTTTTGTACGACGACTATTCCGGGATTACCATTGAAAGTCTGGAAATTGAATTGGACACCCTTTGTATTTCAGAAGGATTATCGGCCTTCGATGCCAGTCTGGAATTAACTGGGTTACAAACTTGTGGTGATTCATTACTGCTACGATACAACATCTGCAATCTGGGCAATCAACCAATCCCTTCCCAAACGCCAATGACTCTATACCACCGGGATCCTACTCGTGAAATAACTACCGGGTTTTTCACAGCTCCAGTAGGTAATACCGTCGAACCTGAAGATTGTAAAGAGCTATTCATGATTGTTCCCTACCCTGAAGGTATGAATATTTATGCAATGCTGAATGACGATGGATCCCTTGCTCCCATTTTTGACATTGTTAACGACTTCCCGGTAACAGAAGATTATGAATGTAATTTTTTCAACAATATTGCTTCAATCTCGCTGGATGAACTAATTGACCTGCCGCCACTTGACTGGGATCCCATTGATGATGCAATACTCTGTCCTTCTGACACCCTGAGTTTGGTAGCTTCAGAAGGATTTGACAACTATTTATGGCAGGATGGATCCACGGGTCAAAGTTTTATCGCAAATGGCCCGGGAATCTATACTATTGCTGCTTCCACCATTTGTGGAGAATTTTGGACTGATACCATTTTTATCAATCCGCCTGAAATCCCTGAACTCGATCTGGGCCCTGATCTGGAATCCTGCCAAAGCCAGGTTGTCACCGTAAATGCACAAAGTGGATTTGATACATATATTTGGCATGACGGGTCAAACCTACCGGGTTATACTGCAACCGACCCTGGCACTTATTGGGTTACAACGACAGATGAATGTGGAGCGATTCAAACGGATACCATTGAAATAACCCACAAACCTGGGTTTTCTTTTGAACTGGGGGAAAATTTGACCATTTGCCCGGGAGACTCCATATTGGTTAACATTGAAGCCAACTATTCTGCCTATCAATGGTATCCAAATCATGGAGTCCAATGCATTACTTGTCCAGAAACTGTGCTTAAGCCTGATACCACTACTCAATATTTACTAACCGCTTCCGACGATAGCGGTTGCATCAGCTCAGATACCTTAACGCTGACGGTGCTTCCTGCCTATTTCGTAGAAGAAGAAATATCGATTTGCGATGGCGAATCCATCGAATTATTTGGCAATCAGGAATTTGAAGCCGGAACCTATTCTCAAAACTATACCAGTGCTGTTGGATGTGATTCAACGGTCCAGGTTACTTTGAACGTCCTTCCTAATTTCGAAACACAGGAGCTAATGACGATTTGCGAGGGAGAAGAGGTCCTTATTTTTGGTGAAATTCACAGTCAGGACGGTTTATTCAGTGAATCCTATTTGGCCTCCAATGGTTGCGATTCCACCCATTTCGTCCAACTTAACGTCCTTCCTCCTGTCCATACTTTTGAAAACATTTCACCCTGCACAGGGGAAGTTATCAACGTTTTTGGAGAAGAGGTTTCCCAATCAGGTACTTTTAGCGTAACATTTAGCGGAATAAACAACTGCGATTCTATTCACACCATCACTGTTGAATTTGTAGATGAGATCTTTACCAACCAAAGCATTACGATTTGTCAGGGAGAAACAGTTGATATTTTTGGTGAAGCCACATTTGAGCAAGGCAACTACGCTGCTATTTTTCAATCACAGGCAGGTTGCGACTCTACACATCAGGTAGAACTGATCGTTTTGGACACCATCTCAACGGAATCCTTTCATACTATTTGTGATGGGGAGACTCTGGAATTATTTGGGGAATCGTTTAGTGATTCCGGCACCTACATGGCGGCATTTGAAGCTATAAATGGTTGTGATTCATTTCATTATGCTCACCTGGATGTACTTCCCATTGCATCCTCCTTCCAAAATTTGAGCATTTGCCATGGTGAGGAAATCGAAATTTTCGGACAAATGGAACACCTGGCAGGAGAATATATACAAGTCCTGGAAGCAGCAAATGGATGTGACTCCATAGTAACCATTGACCTGGAGGTTCATGACAGTCTGGTTATTGATCAACATATCATAAACACATGCCCGGAAATTCACTCAGGAAACATTTGGCTAACTCCTGTCGTGGCCTCAGGACCCGTGGAGTATACCTGGTCTCATTCCAATGAAAACATCAATGGTTTTGCAGGACTGCCTGAAGGGATATACAGCGTTACAGTGACCGATCAAAACCAGTGCTCTGCTGATATTGAGATTGAATTGACAACTATTCCTTTTCCCGATTATTCTATTACAACTGACCCCGTTTCCTGCTTTGATTCAAATGATGGACAAATTCATTTATCAAGCAACGACCAAGGGCTTCTGACCAGTCTGAACGATGAGCCTTTTTTGAACAATTACACATATCAAAATTTAAGCTCAGGAAATCATCAATTGATCATTCAACAGGCCGATGGGTGTGAATTACAGGAAACCGTTTTCATTGAATCCCCGGTAGCCATTTCAGTTGAATCCCTTCAGATTATTTCACCGACATGTGCAAATCTCTCTGATGGTTCCATCCAGGTCAATGCTATCGGAGGGGTTGGAAATTTGAATTATAATTGGAATGACGAAGTCACCAGTCCTCTCCTTGAAAATCTATACCCGGATAATTACCACCTGACCATTTCTGATGAAAACAACTGCCAGTTGGACACCACCATTATCCTGGAAGCCATTTCAGCCATTTCTCCGAATGTTCATATAAGTTATGGCTGCGGTGATGGTCATATTTTAGTGTCTTCATTCCCAGATGGAGGAATTCCTCCATACGAATTGGCCTGGAGTAATAATCAATCAGGAAATTACCTGGTGAATCTTTCTTCAGGGGAATATGCCTTATCCGTGACGGATGCACAAGGTTGTGAATTAACAGAATTCATTTCCGTGCAGTATGTTGCTCCCTTGACATTGAACTACAATGTGCAAGACGTCAGTTGCCAGGGTGGAAATGACGGAATGATAGACCTGTTGGTTTCGGGAGGAACTCCGCCTTACGATTTTGTCTGGAATACGGGTGAAACCTCAGAAGACCTTGAGGACCTTTCATCAGGATTTTACCAGGTTAATCTATTTTCCGGGGATTGTAGTGTGTCGGAAAACATTTATATCAATCAACCTGATCTTCTTGCAGTTAATATTGAATTGGTGCAGACTTCAGGCAATATTTTTGATGCAACATCACAGGTTTCTGGTGGTACTCCTCCTTTTGAAATTGAATGGTCCAACGGTACTTCTGGAAATTCAACCACCAACCTTTATGAAGGAACTGAGTATTCCGTAACCATTACGGACGCTCATAACTGTTCCATCACAGAATGGTTCACAGCAACAATCACCGCCAATGAAAATACTATTCCTGATAACGAGCTCGAGGTCTACCCTATTCCTTCCAGTGGTATTCTTTATTATGAATTGAATGAAAATTCACCTGTTTTACCATATGATTTAAGGATAAGTAATTTGGAAGGTAAAACCATTTTGATGATCCATAATTTGACCTCTGGAGAAGGCGAACTGGATCTCACAAATATCCCAGCCGGAGTATATTTTCTATCGGTCAAAAATCAACAAAAACACTATTTGCGGAAAATTTTAATTATTGATTAACAACAAAAATTCCAGATTGAAATGAAAAAAATTTTACTGTTACCCTTTTTGGCAATTACCCTCTCAATCAATGCACAGACAACCATCGACTACACTCTTGCAGACAATGTGGCTCTGGAAGTCCCAAGAGACGGCACCCAAAATGTCAAGGAATTAGCCGGGCACCTCACCAAAGGACTGGATACTGATCTTGAAAAGGCAAGAGCCTTTTACGTTTGGATCGCTAATAACATTAAGTATGATGCCCGGTTTTATTTCAATGATAAAAGAACGCCACAGCAAATCAAAGACAGGCAGAAAGTCTCCAATGTTTTACGAACCAAAATTGCTGTTTGTGAAGGATATAGTAATCTTTTCCATGAACTGTGCCTGGAAGCTGGCATCCCTTCCATTTTTGTTTCCGGATTCACCAAAACCAATAAAGGAAGGATTCCGCGAACCACTCACGCCTGGAATGTAATCAAGGTAGACGGGAAATGGGTCTTGATCGACAGTACCTGGGGTGCAGGATATGTGGATGAGGATAAAAAAAGGTTTAACAGGTATTTTAAAGAGCAATATTTTATGGCACTCCCTGAACAGTTTGTCCTGGACCATTTGCCTCACGATCCCATTTTTCAGATACAATCCAATCCTGTGTCCCTAAAGGTTTTTTCAGAATCTGAAAATGCCATTTTGGAACATTTAAAGGAGAATGCTCAACCTGATTTTGAGCATTTCCAGGACACTCTTGATTTTTATTATTCACTCGATGAAAGAGCAAGGTTGAAAAATAGTTTTGAACGAATACTCAGGTTTGACTCCAACAGCAGTTATGGAAACTTCAAGGGCTTTGACTACCATTTCAATGAATCACGTGATGCATTTGATCAATATAAGGCAGCAACCACTCCGGTTTTTGAAAAAAGATCAATACCCGAAAAAGAACAGTTGAGGGAATGGGAAGCTTATATAAGGCAAGCTAAAACAGATATCCATCTGGCAGAAACTTATGTTAAAAAAATCAAACCCGGGGACAGATTCTATAAATACGCCATACCGGGAAAAAAGAATATCAACATTATGAACAAAAACCTTGAAATTGCTGATAAACAACTGGCCCAGTTCCGGAGATTTTTTAAAAATTGATGCCGGTTACTGCCCTAACACTTCGTGTACGGAATTCCGCTGCACTAAACTTGGCTCCGGTTTCGGGTTGAGATTTCTTTTAATTCAAAAGAATTAATCAAAGAAACAAAAGTTCCTTTTCAAAAACCCGAAACACGCAACCTACAATCAAAATCATGGCCACCCAGTGTTTGGAACCAATTTAAATAAGGCCTCTTTTCCTTAGGGTAGATCAAAATTTTAAGATATTTCACAAGAAAAAAATTACAATTTATTAACTTGAAGCGGTCAGATTAGCCCTGACTTTGAGAGCTTCTTATTTTTTACACTTAAACCGACTTAGTATGAAAAAAACTTACACTTTTTTTATCCCTATTTTTTTACTGGTTACTCTTTTCTCTTTCACCCTGCAAGCACAGATAACCTGTGACAGTGTGGGTGTGATCATTGATGACAGTTTTGAAGATTACAATGAAGGTGCCCTCGGACCCCAATCTGACCATTGGACTACCTGGTCAGGAACAGAAGGTGGCAATGAGGACGGTATTGTCAACCAGGAATTTGCCAACAACGGCCTGCAATCCTTTAAAATACAAGGAGAGGCTGATGGCGGCCCACAAGATGTTTTGCTACAGTTAGGCGACCGTACAACTGGCACATACATTCTTGAGTGGCGAATGTATATCCTCGAAACTCTTGCAGCTTACTTCAATATTCAGCACTTTGAAGCAATGCCCGGAGAGGAATTCGCCATAGAGGTTGACTTGACGTCTGATGGTACTGGTTTCCTGTCAGCCGGAGCAGTGGATGTGAAAGAGTTCTCTTTTCCGAATGATTCATGGTTCCGGGTACGTTTCATAATAGACATGGATGCTGACCTGACTTATTTTTATGTTGATGGCGACATGATTCACTCATGGCCAATCAGCTGGGTGGCGGATGAAGAATCAGGCACCAAACAATTGGGAGCAGTCGATTTTTATCCAATCGACGATAACTACTGGTTCTATGTGGACGATGTATATTTTGCAGAAATTCCTTCCCCTACCGGAAATAACTACTGCCATTTAGCTACACCGATCGATGTAGGCACATACTCTATTGGCGAGCTGGAATGCTTTGGCGCAGGATTTACTATCCGGTCAGCAGGTCAGGGCCAGGCTGGTGCATGGTATTCCTATACACCTTCCGAAGACGGTGTTATGACCGTTTCTTCCTGTGGAGGTGGTGGTGACAGTCGTTTTTGGGTATTTTCTGGTGGATGTGAAAACATGGTCATTGAAGGTGTTAATGACGATATGTGTGAAACATCAGAGCCCGGCGGATCTGAATACGCTTCTTACACGCAGGTACTGGTCAGTGCCGGTGAGACTTACCTCATTTGCTGGGACGACATCTGGGAGGATGGCAATTTTGATTTCAATCTGGAATTTACTGCAGATACACCAGCAGACGGTAATTTCTGTGAATATGCCATCGCAGTTGAACCAGGTACCTACACCATTGACATTATCGATGGTTATGGCGCCGTTTCAGGCCCAAATATCGGCCACTTTGGTTCTTCAACCACTCCATATGCACAGTCTGAATGGTATTCCTACACGCCAACTGACGATGGAATGATGACCGTTCAAAATTGTGGCCTTACCACTGAAGATACCCGCCTTTGGATTTATGAAGGTGAATGTGGTATTGAAAATATTCAACTCATCGCCAGTAATGATGACGAGTGTGAGTTACAATCTCAGATTCTGGATATTCCCGTTACAGCAGGTACAACTTATTATATCGAATGGGATTCAGAGACGCTGAATGCTCCCGGATTCGATTGGGAATTGATCTTTGATGTGATTGAAGATGTTCCTGAAACTGAATTTGAAGCTACTTTTGAACTGAGCCCTAATCCGGCATCAGAAGTTGTTTTCATCAAATTTGAGTTGCCTCAAACCTCAGACCTTTCCATCGACTTGTTCTCAAATACTGGAAAACTTTTGACCAACAAACAAGTTGAAAACATGAGTAACGGTTTCGTTGAGTTTGACACCTCAGATCTGCCACCAGGTCTGTATTTTGTTCAGATCAGGGATGATCATAATGCTGTGACCAGAAAATTTGTTGTGGAATAAATTACATAGATTTTCATCGAAAAAAAACCTGATTTTGCACAAGTGCAGGATCAGGTTTTTTTATATTTCACATTTAGCAACCTTCCTCCCCTGCCCCATAATCCAGTTCTCCTTCGATGGGAAGTCCGAATTTGATCCAGTCCATAAACCCTTTTTTCAAATTATAAACCTGGTACCCCATATCAGACAATACTTTTGTGGCTTTGGCACTTCTTACGCCGGTTCGGCAATAAATAAACACTGGTTGCTCTTTATCCAGTTTTGAAAACTCTTCCTTAAAATTTTTACTGTAAAAGTCAATGGAAATGGCATCGGGAATACTGGCCTGAGCAAACTCTTTCGGTGTCCTGATATCAACTAAAACCCCTAGTTCTGCATATATCCCCTTATAAAACTCTCTGACTGGCAAATTGGAAGGATCTCCCTCGATTGTTACTCCATTTTTCACAAAATCGTCCTTGTTCCAGGTACTGATCTCCCTTGTAAATTGTTCAATTTCCGCTTTAGCTTTTTTTTCTCTCTCAATAATGGTATCTGCTTCCTGACAAGAGGAAAAACTCATGAATGCAGCAAGTATTAAAATGTAAAATCGAAATGTCTTTTTCATAAATTAATTTTTTTGATCCCGGGAGAAATTAAGAGCAAATTTATACTGGAAAATTTTTCACCATCGTGATCCAGGTTACAAAATCGAGTATTTTGATTATTGAACTTTGCAGTTGAGAATAAAAACTGTCGGAAAACACCTGTTCCGCCGTAGTCACCCTTTCATCTTCAAAATTAATGTAATGGAGCCTAAAAAATTTTCAATCAAGCAAATATTTAACAGTCAATGGTCCTTCCTGTATGCTGGAGTGCTTTTTGGAATTGCCCAGATCATTTATATGGTAGCCATTTGGTTGTACAAAGTGGGAGAAGGACAGGAAGCAGGGTTGAACCATATCAGCGTTACTACAGATCTTGGAAGAATGTTCAGAAGCCTGGAAGTATTTCTAAACAACCTGTTCGGATTCTACTCAGAATTATACGGAGAATACGGCATTGACAATTCCGGAAACATAATTCCTGAAGGAGGTGTATTTACTCCGGGGATAGGCTGGCCTATTATTGGTATGATCATTGGCGGCTTCATTGTGTCCCTTTTCGAAAGAGAATCGAGGGCATGGGCATTTTATTCCAAAAAGCTGTTAGTGGTTGCCTTTATCGGCGGTGCCCTTTTCAGTTATGGTACTCGATTGGCCGGGGGATGCACGCTGACCCATCTGATGGGAGGAGTTCCCTTCATGGGAATTCGCTCTTTTGGCACCATCATTACCATGGCTTTAGGTGGAATGCTTGGCTTTGTTTTGATGGAAAAATTGAACCTGGCAAAATATTTTAAACACCAGGAGACCCTGGCCTATGTATCCAAATCAGACAAGGGAGAACAGGCCACCCTGAAAAAAGGGTATAATTGGCAGAAGAACCCCATTTACTGGATCGCCC
>QQUB01000573.1 GCA_008501835.1 Bacteroidota bacterium | reverse complement strand
TAATCAATACCTCTTTTTCGTGGTTTAGTAAAGCCGCCTTGGTCGAGGTGGATCCAACATCAAGTCCAATAAACCCACGAAGGGTATCTCCCTTTTCAAACACCGAAGGAATAAAGGGTTTTGGCGCGTACTTTTTGGTAAAAGCAGATAATTCCTCTGGAGAATTGACCAAACCGGGATCTGCTCCTGCCCTGGCCTGTAACCTGCCTTCCCGGATATAATAATCCAGTTGTTCCCAACCTATGTATTTACCCAGATCTTCCTCCTCTTCCAGGCCAAACTCTACTGCACCAATGGCAGCAAAATAAAGCGCATTCTCAGGAGTAATGATGAGTGATTTTGGATCATCGACAGGTGGTAAGGGGTAATCTCTCTTTTCCCAAATTTGGGTAATATGATGACGCCAGGCTTCCTGAATCCCGCGGATATAATTATTGGGCCCGCCAAGCAGCAGCACCAATGGTCTCAACGTATGCCCTCGGGTCAAGACGGTAAGATTTTGGATGATAATGGCCTCAAACAAGCTGGCCATCATCTCGGAAGTCTGAATACCTTGTTTTTGCAGACTGTTGATGTCTGTTTCCGCAAAGACCCCACATTTACCCGCCACATGATGCAGTTTTATCCCGTCGTATCCCTGGTGACCTAACTCTTCGGGAGTCAATCCCAATTTGGCATTGATCTTATCAATAACTGCTCCGGTCCCCCCTGCACACTTATCATTCATACTGGGGATTTTAGTCTTCTTTCCCGTTCTTGGATTATCCTTAAAGATGATAATTTTAGAATCCTGACCGCCCAGGTCGATGATAGAACCGACATCGGGATACAGTTTTTCTGCAGCCAGACAGACTGCTGTAACTTCCTGTACAAATTTTGCCCCGACCAGATGTGCAATACTCATTGCTCCACTGCCTGTGAAAAATACACGCATTTCCTCCTTTGAAATTCCGGGAAATTCACTTTCGATTCTCTGGAGAAAGGCAAGGACTTCTTCAGGTTGTTTGGTTTCGTGTCGGCGATAATCTTTCCAAAGTAATTGGTTGGTTTTGGGATCGATCACTACCGCCTTAACGGTGGTGGATCCAACATCCAGACCGACATAAATTTTAATTTCTTTCATGTCCAACGTTTTTTAAGGATTATTAGGCACGATGTTCACTCTGCATCAATTCATCCACATGGTAGATGAAGTTTGCCGCCTTACTGACTACCCCTTTGCGATGAGGTACGATGTAAAACGGGTTTTTCAATTCAGGATGGTCTTCAACGTAAGTTTTCATTTCTTCAAGACTTGCCTTTGCTGTAGCTTTTGCTTCGCGTATTTCGGTTTTTGCTTTTATTCTTGCATCTCCAAGGGACATCAGAACCCTGGATTGTGCATTGGTCTTTCCTTCCCCGGCTGTTTCCAGCGGAAGGAAGATCATATCCTTATTCAATTCCATTACGGCCGCCTGAACGGCATCGGATTGAGTGCTGGGCATACAGCCAAATGGCTTTAGGCTGAGTACCATATGTGCCAAATCATTCTCGTGGTAATAAATATTCTTGGCGATCTCCATATATCCTTCACCTCCTTCAATGTTTATATTGTAAAAAGGGTTTCCGATCTCCTGCAGATATGTTTGGTCCAGAAGCATATGGGTTGGGCCACCGATGGCATCCAGCAATCGTTTATATTCTCTGCGGAAGAGCGAATGACCAAGTTTAAGGGTAATGGCTTTTTTATAATACTGGAAGTAGTTCTTCAGCCAGTGTTTAAAATTCCACCAGTGTTTAATATTTTGTTTCAATAAGATTTTTCGACGATTCTTATGCCTCAATTTTCCTTTACTAAAAAGAAATTGAATAAGCGACGCCACGGGTTCAACATGTAGATCTGAGCCTTCTTTCTCCAGAAAGTTGAACATGTGGAAATTACCGGCCCCAACAGTTGTAATTGCCCAAAATTCACCTGTAATCTTTACGGTAGTTTTGGGCCTGAAGCGATCCACCTTAATGGTTTCGAACATTTTGTGAACCTCCTTAAGAGCATCAGTATAATAATTACTCGTAAGCTGATCGATAAATCTTTTTACAAACAAAACGGTATCGCTCAATCCTATTTTACCTAAAATGTTCTCCCAAGGTTTACTGATCAAAATCCTTTTTTTGTTCTTTAATTTATCATACAAATACAATTTTGCTTTCTCGAGAACCTCCTCAGTCTGCCCTTCCACAACTTCATAGGGCCTGGTGTGATAAACAAACTCATTAAGGACATCTGCCAGGTTCAACGCATTTACAGTTCCCAGAAAAAATTCCGGATCCACCTCTACCCCATCTCCCCTCACTTCCTGTTTCAAACCGCCTTCATTTTCAAAGGAGATTACCCGAAACCCATCAAACCCCAGATCTTTGAGGGCCATCCGATATTCAGTTTCCAGCATTCCAAAACGACAAGGAGCATTACAACCGATGGTGAAAAAGACGTAATTTTCGACAATTTCTTCTTTGGGAACACCCGATTGATGAAGATCTTTCAAAAACCGGATCAGATTGCCCACAGTGAAATATGCCGGGTTACAATACCCGTTGTTTCCGTATTCTCTACCGTAGTGAAACGCCTCCAGATTGGTAGGCGGTAACATTTTGGTTTTGATACCCAAAGCATTCATGGTGGCTTCGAATAAAAAATCATGTGTAGGCGATAAGCCCCCTACCAATACAGTAGTATTTGCCCTTTCATGTTTTAGGAAGGGCCGTTCTTTATGAATCCGGAATTGCTCAGTAACCGGTTTTCTGAAGGGTTTGGATAAAGGCAAAGGAGGGATGTTACCTGTTTCAACGGTGGATTTTTGCAGGTCATTCATATGATAATCATTTAGCCTGGTTAATAAAATCAATTAGCCACAAGTTTAAACATCAGGTCAATCAGTATGACCGTTTCGCAACAATTCTGGAAAGTGTAAAAAGATGGGAATTCAACTTGTTTTACCCTGGGTGTGAATCTTAAAAATGGGTGTCAATTCCGGTAGTAGACCCTTAATTTAATGAATTTTGAGAAAAATATCAATATTTCGGCCCAGTTTTTGGTCCTCTTAAGGCTAATGGACAGCAATTCTCCGTTATTATATTTTATTTATTTACCTTTGTAATTCGTGAGTAATAAAGGACGGATGGATTGATTTTTTAAAAGAAATCGGTCTTTAAACAATAATTAATTGCCCCAGGTGATTTAATTATTATTAATCCTTTAGAAATGATCAGAGCGCTTTTCGTACTACCCCTACTCACCATTATTCCACTATTTTCCTTTTCACAAAACTGTAACTTTAGTATTGATCCTGGGCAGGATCAGGTTTTATGCGAACCGGGTGATATATCCCTGAGTGCTACAAGTTCCGGACCCCCCCTTTCTGTAAACTGGTCACCCCAAAACCTCTTTTCAGATGCAAGCAGTTTAAATACCACCGCCACAATTTCTGGCAGCACTACCCTTGAATTAACCGTTGAGGTCCTTTCTGAGGTTAATCTGGTGGTCAATGGAGATTTTAGTCAAGGTGACACAGGTTTTTCCAGTGATTACATTTATGGCACTGGCGGAGGTGTAGGACTACTATCCAATGAAGGACAATACGCCATTGCTGACAATGCAGGCGACACCCACAATCATTTCGATAATTGTAACGACCATACAGGTGGCGGAAATATGATGGTAGTCAATGCTTCAGGGTTACCCAATAATATCTGGTGTCAAACCATCCAGGTAGATCCGGGGACAGATTATGACTTTTCTACCTGGATCACTTCTGTTACCGATGAAAATCCTGCCCAACTTCAATTTTCCATCAATGGAAGCCTGATTGGTGAGGTATTTAATGCAAGTTCCAATACCTGTAACTGGGATCAATTTTCCGCCCAATGGAATTCCGGTTTAAGCATCTCTGCAGAAATTTGTATTGTAAATTCAAACCTGACACCTAATGGCAATGATTTTGCCATGGATGATATTTCCTTCAGACAAATATGTGTATTAACCGAACAACTTGAAGTTACTATAACAGAATTGGATGCTTCCTGGATAAACCCGGGTTTGTTTTGTGAAAATGATGAAACAGTAGATCCAAACTCGTGGCTTTCTCCTACCGCTTTGACAGGTGGTTTCTGGACGATCAATGAAATCGGAGCAGCTATGTTCGATCCGGGATACCTGGGACCGGGATTGCATGAGGTTACCTATACCGTCGAAGCGATGGATTGTTCAACTTCCTTTTCCTGGACACTGGGTGTTGCGCCGTTTTTTGAAGCAGGTGTACCTCAAGAACTTTCCATTTGTGAAGGAGAATCTGTCAATGTCCCTCTGACTGATCAATTGTCTGGGGAAAGTCCAGACGGGAGCTGGCTTGAACTTTCCAGCAATCCCTCAACGGGAAATGCCTTTAATCCCGGTACAGGGACATTTAATACCGCCGGCCAGATACCTGGCACTTACCTTTTCGAATATAGTCATGAAACAGTTGACCCATGTCCGCCCAGTAGTGCTGTGGTAACTATTACCATTAATCCAAACCCTGTGGTAAATGCCGGAGAGGATCAAACTCTTGATTGCTTTGACCCGACGGCAATTATCGGAAATGAAAATGCTGATATGAGCCTCAGTTATCAATGGTCTGACATTAACGGAACCATCCCAGGAGCTACATTACCCTCCCTTCCTGTGGAAAATGAAGGGAATTACACTCTTTTGGTTACGGATCCAATAAGTGGTTGCTTTAACACAGACGAGGTATCGGTGATTTCAAATGTCTCCGAAATTTCGATGACGGCAGTCACCAGCCCAATATCCTGTAATGCGACAGATGATGGGATTATTTCAATAACTTCCATTTCCGGAGGTATTGAGCCGTATCTTTTTTCCATCGATGGGGAAAACTTTACTTCGACAACAGAATTCACGGGATTATCTTCCGGAAATTATAGCCTCACCGGAGTAGATGCCTTTGGCTGTGAAACCTCCCTGCAACTTACACTTGCCCCCTCTAACCAACTCTCCGCCAATTTGAGTGCAAGTGTGTCTGGATCTCCTGTAATCATAACTCTCGGAGACAGTCTGACTTTAAATGTGGTAACCAATGTGTCGCCTGAAAAAATAGATACCATTATTTGGTTCCCGGAATCATTAAACTGCCCTGGGTGTTCTGAAATTACGGTTGCTCCTACCCAATCAACCTCATACTCCATTTTTGTGATTGACGAAAGTGGATGCACCGACAGTGATGAGATACAGGTCATTGTAGAAAAAGACGACAACATATACATTCCAAATGCCTTCTCACCGAATGATGACGGCATCAACGATATTTTTTACATTCATAGCGCTAAAGGAGTAGAAAAAGTGGTGGAATTAATCGTAGTAGACCGTTGGGGAGGATTGGTTTTCCAAAACAAAGATTTCCTGCCTAATACTTCATCCACTGGCTGGAACGGTAAATACAGAGGGCAATTGACTGCAGCGGGAGTTTATGTCTACATGGCAAAAATTCAGCTGAAGGACGGAAGTATTATCACCAAAATGGGAGAAGTGAGTGTCTTATATTAAAAAATCAATTTATATTTCTTTTCTATAGTTAAAAGTAATTCCCTAATTTGGAGGCCATAATCAATCTTGGTTATGCCAAAGTTAGCTTTGCCACTATTGCTATTGGTTGGTTTGTGTACCTTCTTTATAATAGGACAAACACAAAATCACTACCACCCAGGTCCTCTTTCGTCAGTTGGCTCCTCTGACGAAAAAGAAATTCTATTGTCGAATCAATCCATAAAACTTAACAATAATATCAAGGTATCGGATCCAGTTTCGACCTCCATTGATATTGATAGTGTTGGGCCTATTTGTCTTTCCCCAACCACTTCTCAAATAGATCTGACGGTTAGTATCCTTGGAGATCCGGGTACCGGGTTTTGGGATGGCACCGGCATTATTGACCAGGCTGCCGGAACTTTTGATCCTCACAATGCCGGTCCGGGAATCCACACTATTTATTATCACTTTTCCAATGCTGATACAACAATTACAGACTCTGCCAGCATTGAAATAATAACCCAGCCTGAAGCAGAATTCCTTCTGATTGATCCGATTTGTCAATTAGATAATCTAAATATTCTTTTTACTGGAGAGGCAGGTCCTTCAGCAACTTTTAACTGGGACTTTGATGGTGGAAATCTTATTTCTGAAAATTCAGGTCTATATGAAATACATTGGGATACATCCGGAAACAAGCTCGTTCAATTGTTCATTCAGGATGGCGCATGCGTATCTGACACTTTCAGTCAGGTGGTTCAAATAGACTCTCCATTGGATACGCCTGACATTCAATGCATGGAAACCTTTTCCAGCATCCTCTATGAATGGCAAACCATTGAAGATGCTACAGCCTATATCGTAACAGTGATCAACGGCCCATTGGGCACCATTGTATCCGATACCAGTTATTTACTTAATGGACTCACTCCTGGGCAGTCTATTGGCATTCAAATGGTCGTTGTGAGTTCCAATTCTTGCCCCGGAAGCATTACGCTGCCTGTTTGTACAACCCTTTATTGTCCTGAAGAATTGGATGCAATACTACCTATTGATCCAATATGTCTTTCCCCAGGCCAGTCGGACACCATTCATCTGCAACATAATATCGTTGACAGTTTAAGTGAATTCAGCATTTCCTGGCAGGGTCCGGGAATCATTGACAGTCTTCAGGGAATTCTGGTGGCAGACGAAACCATGATCGGTCAGAATGAGGTTTATTTAATACTGAACGATGAATTATGCAGTGTTTATGACACCCTGAATTATGAAGTTATTACAAGTCCTACTGCTGATTTTCAAATGCTGGATACTGCATGTCTGTCAGAAAATATAGAAATAATTTTCACAGGTACTCAAACGGATTCCAACAATCTCTCCTGGAGCCTGGATGAAGGGCAGTTAATCTATCAATCCACAAATAATGATAGCCTTATGGTATCCTGGGATTCACCAGGTTCCCAATTAGTAACTTTAATTCTTGAACACCCACAATGTCCATCCGATTCGGCCACAAATATTATTGAAATCTTACCTCAGCTCACTGCTCCTGAAATCAATTGTGAAAGTACCCTTACCGAGGTGCTTTTTACGTGGGAAGAAGACACATTAGTTTCAGAATATCAGGTAGTAGTTCAGAATGGTCCGCCAGGAGATCTTACTTCTGACACCTCCTACCTGGTAACAGGAATGTTACCAGGAACCAATGCTACCATCGAATTGACATTGCTGGATAGTAATAATTGTGGCGATACCAGTGTGATTGCTTCATGTAACACTTTACCATGTCCTGAAATAAGCATTGAAATAGAGCCCGTTACACCTATTTGCTTTGAAGAAACAGATACAATTCAATTGTCATTGACTCCAGCTTCCGTCCCTGACACAGGAACTTTAGTTTGGACAGGAGTTGGAATTATTGACCCCGGAGCTGGGTTGTTCCGGACAGACAGTTCAATGATAAACATGAATAATGAGGTGATCGTAACCTACAATGAATCTGTCTGTATCTATTCAGACACCATAAACATCGACATTCAATCTGCCCCCGTAGGCATTTTTTCTCTTGCTGACAGCTTATGTTTATCAGATTCAACATTAGTCGCTTTTTCAGGAATGGTAACCGACAGTACGACCTTCCATTGGGATTTCTTCGATGCGGTAGTCATGGATTCAGCAGGGCCAGGCCCCTTTTCGGTACAATGGGAAACACCCGGAATGCATTACGTTTCCCTATTTGTAGAAGAATCAGGTTGTATATCGGATATTACTGTTGATTCAATTTTCTTGTTCGAACCACTGGACATTCCTATACCTGTTTGCCAACCCGGAACTGAGTCCTTGGAGGTTTCATGGCCAGAGATTCCTGAGGCACTTGGATATTTAATCGACCTCAATCCTACCTACAATACCGATTGGCTTTCTGACACATCAATCCTCATTTCCGGGATTCTTCCCAATACCAGCATTGATCTGAATTTAACAGCATTATCTCCAAATATCTGCCAGGATATCGACACGAGTTTCAGTTGTACAACGCTTAATTGTCCGGAAGTCACCCTAGAATGGTCGCTGGAATCTGCCACCATTTGTTTAGGAGATTCTGCCGCCATTAACGTTGAAATTTCGGACCCTTCTGTGTTATACAACCTCGAATTCACGATTGGTATGGATACTTTTTTCCTCACTGAAGTAACCGATGGTTATTCTTTTGGTTTTGCTCCCAACGAAGATTTAACAGTAAGCCTTATAAACGTTGAACATCCCTCACAAGAACTATGCCTTCCAACCATACCCGATGATCTGAACCTCCAGATCAGTATTCCGCTTTCTTCCGGATCACCTTTAGATACCCTGGAACTTTGCTCCGGCCTCGACACAACTGTCATTTTGGAAGAATTGCTGATCAACGAAGATGCTGGCGGATCCTGGAATGAAATTTCTGACATAATGTCGATGCCGGGTACTTTTAATGGATTGGACGGCACATTTTCGCCTTCCGGTAATAATCCTGGAGTTTACTCCTTTGTCTATTCTATTTCCTCTTCGTTTTGCCCCATTGAGCAGGATACTGTTCACATTGATATTCAACCAACACCCATTGCCGATGCCGGAGAAGATGTAACACTGGATTGTACATTGAATATGGCAACGTTAGGAGGCGATTTGACTACAACAGGCCAGGGTTTCGAATTGACATGGAGTTCTGTGAACAATAGTCCTGTGTCCAATGCCTTTGCTCCAATTATTGAGGTTACCAATGCCGACACATACCAATTATCGGTTGTCCATTCAGCATCCGGCTGTTCAGATACCGATGAAGTTACCGTTTCTTCGGAATCAGTGTTACTTGTACCTCATTTTTCATACACTTCTTTAAGTTGCCACGGAGTTAATGACGGACTCATTCAATTGGATTCCGTTTCAGGCGGAGGCACACCTCCCTACCTGTTATCCCTGAACGGAGATCCTTTTTCTCAGCAAACTATTTTTTCCGGATTATCTCCGGGAGAATATTCTCTTATGGTAACAGACCTGAATGGTTGCGAGGGTTCTGTGGAAATTACGCTTACTGAACCCGAGATTATGGAGGTTACCTTAACCGCAGATTTAGATAACCAACCAAATACCATCACCATAGGCGAGGAAATATTGCTTTCTGCTTATGTAAATCGCTTATTGTCCCAAATAGATACCGTCATCTGGTTTCCTGACTCCATTAGTGGATCTGGAATGCTTGAAAGAATTGTTTCTCCATTGGTATCCACCACCTATTCCGTTACCATTGAAGATGAAAACGGCTGTATTGGGTTTGATCAGTTGACCATTTTTGTAGATAAAAACACTCCCGTATTTGTTCCAAATGCATTTTCTCCAAACGGTGATGGTATAAATGACCGGCTCCAAATATATGCACATGAAAGTATAACTGAGGTATTGGAATTTCGAATTTTCAACCGGTGGGGAGATATGGTTTATACTCTGGAAAACTTCCACCCTTTGGAGAATCAAAACGGATGGGACGGTAAATTTAAGGGACAGGTTTTGAACCCGGATGTATTCGTTTATTATGCGAGATTAAAAAGAATGGATGGTACTATATTGCAGATAAGTGGAGAAATCAATTTATTGAAATAATTAAAAACCAAAGGGAGTAAAAAATGGCCATGAATAACTGGGGCGGGATCAAAGAACACATGACCAAAAAGCCGCGAAAATTATTTGGCAACCGCAAAAAAAAGGAGTCTTTACCAAAAGGCAAAACTAAAAATCGCCCGGCAGACAAACTGGATGAGGAAAAAATCCATTCGACCAGAAAAAACTACGTCATAAGAAATATTCTGACCTTCCTGATTTTCGCCATCCTAATGGGCTGGTTAACCTTTTATTTACTGAACAAGATTTAAACCGCTCCATTTCTTTCGATGGCTTCCACTGCAGTTTCCATTTCTTTGTAGAACACCTGTTTACCCATTTTATTTCGGAAACCGCCTTTAATCAATACATCCTGACTTATGAGTTTCATACCCTGGAAGATTATTCCCCCTCTGGTGTTCTGCCATTTTTTAACTTCATTGGTAAGCCATTCTGCTGCCCCCAGGTCAATAAAGTTGATTCCCTGTGACATTACGACAATATAATTGACGCTTTTCTCCTCATACAAATGAGAAAAATAATCTGCGATCTTTTCAATGGAAGCGAAATATAAGGAACCATCAATCCGAATCACCTTTGCATCAGGGATTTCAATCAAATCGTCTTCTCTGATCATATTGATGTATTGCCCATCGAGGTTTCTTCCCATCTCAGCAATATTTGGCTTGGAAGTTCTTTCCAGGTAAAAGAACAGGGAGACAAAAATTCCTGCTAAAAGGGCAAATTCGAGTTCAAAAAACAAGGTACCTATAAGCGTTATTACCAGTACCAATGATTCCCTGCCACTGGTTTTCATTACCTGTTTGATATGATGGAAATCGATTAGGTTGTACCCAACCAATAAAATTATTCCCCCCATGGCTGCTTTAGGCAAATAGGAAGCATAAGAGGCAAAGAAAAGCAGTACGAGCATCAGGAAAAAAGCGGCAAATATGGCTGAAAGAGGAGTTTTGGCTCCTGCCTGATGATTAACTCCGGAACGGGTAAATGATCCGGAACCGGCATAGCTGGAGAAAAAACTTGCTATAAGGTTGGACAATCCTTGTCCAATAAATTCCTGATTACCGTTAATTCTTTGATGGGTACTCAGCGCAATCGCCCTGGCAATAGCGACTGCTTCAATAAGTCCCAACAATGCCAGCACTAAAGCTCCTGAACTTAATTTCTTCACATTCTCATAGGATAAATCCGGAATTCTGAAAGGTGGAAGATTTGATGGAACATCACCTACGGTATTAATGCCAGCCGCTTCTCCTCCAAGAAAGATTGCCAGAACACTTCCTGCCACCATGGCAATGAGCATATGATATCTTGATAATGGTTTAATGAGGTATT
>QQUB01000662.1 GCA_008501835.1 Bacteroidota bacterium | reverse complement strand
GACTCCATCCAGTTTTTTGACTTCCTGAGAAATATTGGAGGGCACTGACAGATCAAAAAATATCCCGGTCTTTTTTTCCGCCAGAAGATCTGTAGTAATGATCGGATTTGGGCTGCCTGTAGCTACAATTACGATGTCCGAGCGTTTCAGGTAATCAGGAAGATTACTAAAAGTCCCAGATTTCACTCCCAGCCTACTGGCCACCTGATTGGCCTTGGAATCATTGCGATTGATTAAAATCACTCTTGAGGCATCAATCGTTTTCAATAAATTCTGACAACTCAGATGTCCCATTTTTCCTGCCCCGATTATCAGAATTTCGCCAGGTTCTTTGGCCTTTTCATTTTCTCTGACCAATAAACTTACAGCAGAGGGAACCGAGGATACACCTGTAGAAATGTCTGTTTCCGTCCTGACCTTTTTCCCACACTGAAGTCCAAAATTAAATGCCTGCTCAAATAGACCAGTCGTCATTCGATGACATTTACTTTCACCAAACGCTAATTTCACCTGATGGCTGATTTGCATATCCCCCGGGATTTGAGATTCCACTCCCGAAATAACCGCATACAGATGTCCAAGAGCAATTGCCCCTCTTTTTATTTCTAAAAATTCCTGAAGAACTACTTTGCTGCCGGAAATTTCCTGCCATTTGGTGATCAGTGGGTCGACCAACCTGTGATCACAATAAATTTCTACCCTGTTACAAGTAGATATTATCAATAAATAACCCGCATGCTTCCTTTTTGCAAAATCATAAAGAATTTTTCGCACTGATTCATTCAAACTCAAAATTCCCCGGACCGAAACAGGAGTGTTATTATGGCTAACGCCAACCATTGTGATCGTTTCAGGGGAAAAATTATCTACCCTGATCGATTCATATTGCAATTTCATAAGTGATCTGATGTATTAGAAAAGAGGTGTCAATTTTTAGTGGTCAACAATGATCTGGTCAGGTTATTGAGTGTCTTGACTTTTTTATCAAAGTCGACTTTTAAAGTATTCCTGAATCGGTTGAGGTTTATGGTCAGCTCCTCAATATCTTCCGGTAATTCCTTTTCAAACAATTGCCGTAATCTTTTGGCGAGCGTTGGAGATTTCCCATTCGTAGAAAATGCCAGTTTCAGATCACCTTTGGTTACTATGGAGCCCAAATAAAAATCACACAATTCAGGATCATCAGCCACATTTACCAGGACATTCTTTTTTTTAGCTTCCCGTCTGATCTGGATGTTAGTCGATTTATCGTTGGTTGCAGCAATGACCACATTTTTCCCATCCAGGTCACTACTTTCAAAATCCTTTTCCAGAAAACGTACTTTTGCATTCCTTTTTTTAACCAGGCCCTTCACCTCTTTTGAGATCTGATTAGCTACAAGAGTTACCTCTGCTTCCGGGCTGTTTTTCAAAAGAAAGAAAAGCTTTTCATGAGCCACTTTTCCTCCTCCGACGAGTAGCAGCTCCAGTTCGTGCAGTTTTAAAAAAACCGGATATAATTGATTGGACATGTTTGTATAAATTAACTTGGTGTTCAAAAATTTTCAGCAAACTCCTGCTTTTGAAATTCGGGATGAAGGCCTACAACCTCACCTATGATTATCAGGGCAGGAGCCTGTATGTTCTCTTTTTTACAATTCTGAATAATGGAATTAATCTCTCCAAAAACAATTTTCTCGTTCTTATTGGTGCCTTCCTGAATGACCACAACCGGTTTTTGACCCAGTGATTTTTCCTGAAAGGCCCTAACTATTTTCGGCAGGGCCTTAACGCCCATATAGATCACCAGCGTGCCCTTCGTTCCAACTGCATCAAGAAGCTCTTCAGAAATCCGGCCTTCCCTGGTTGCAGCGGTTATCAACCTAACCTCCCTGCTTAATCCCCTGAATGTCAAAGGTATTCTTGAAACAGCAGGGGCTGCTAATCCGCTGGAAAGTCCCGGAATCACCTCGGTTTCTATTGCTTTAGCAGCAGCAAATTGAATTTCTTCAAAACCCCGGCCAAAAATAAAGGGATCACCACCCTTCAGGCGAACGACATGTTGACCGTCATCTTTTAATGCCAGATCAACAATGAGTTGATTAATTTCTTCCTGAGCTATATATGGCTGTCCGGCCCTTTTCCCAACATAAATGCAATCAGTGCCGTCTGATCTATATTCGAGCAGGCGAGTATCCACCAGGGCATCATATAGTATGACATCAGCAGATTGCAGGGCCCGAACTCCCTTGATCGTAATCAGATCAGGATCACCCGGGCCCGCCCCTACAAGCGAGAGTTTTGCCTTCGATTTTTTTTTCATCATGCCTTGTAATAGGAGCTTACCACTTTCCCCAAATCCCCGTTTGTCGAAGTCCTAAGAGTTTCCACAAGAGTTAGAAAATGTTTCGCATTGTTTAAAAATTCGGTGGCAAACCCGGGAGTCGGCACTTCGGATTTGACTTTAAGCACATAGGTTTTCCAATCCACAGGAAGGTCCAACCTTACAATATCTCCAAATTGCTTTTGAAAATCGGACAGGATCCCAATATGGGTGTTGCACTTTATATCTTTGGAAAGCAATAGAGCTTTGGCTCCAGTCACAAAGGCACTGTAACTATGGTAAATACTGTCCCCGACGGCCTTCTCTTCAAGAGCACGTTCAGCCAATTGAAGTTTTTCCTTTGCATCCCCGATAATAGTGGACACGAGATCCAAACTTACCCCCGCACATTCTCCGACACCAATGGCCTGGATATAATCTTGTTCAAAGCCCCAGTCGACGAACTCCTCCTCTTTAAATTCATCAGTATTCGAAAGTGACTTGAGGACATTGTAGAAATATCGCCTGCCCTTACTCCAGTAATAATTTTGAAAATCCTGACCTACTTCTTTGTTGGTTTGAAAATCATCCAGAATAAACCTTAAGACATTGGGAGTCCTTCGGGTAGGAACTTTTAGGATCCTTTCAGCAAAAAAGCCTTCTCCATCTGCATTAACTCCACCCCCTAAAACTACCTGCATGGCTGGCATGACTCTTTTGCCAATTTTGATGGAGCTGCCATGAAAGCCGATATCAGCCGCCATATGCTGACCACATGAGTTCATACAGCCACTCATTTTTATACTAATTCCATCATTTTCGATCAGGGAAGGGTATTCCCGCTTTATCAGCTCTTCAAGATGTTGAGACAGAACAGTACTGTTGCTGACCGCGAGATTACAAGTGTCTGTACCGGGGCAGGAAGTAATATCAGCAATGGATCCAAAACCGGGATCAGCCAGCCCAATGGCTTTTAATCCCTGAAACAGTGGCTGTAGGTTTTTTTCTTTTACAAAACGTAGTAAAAAACCCTGATTAACGGTGATTCGAATATCATCAGCAGTAAAATCTCTCATCAAATCTGACAATGCTCTGGCTGTTTCTGCATTTAGATTTCCAAGCTGTACTTTAATTTGCACCGCAAACCACCCTTGTTGCTTTTGTTCAAAAACGTTTAATTTTCTCCAATACTCAAACCTCTTTTCTGCCCTGGTCTTTAACAAACCATTCTGCTCAGAAGGCGGATAAGCTGATCCTGGATCAAAAGCGTCTATGGCAACTGTATTGTGCGCCAAGGCTTTTCTCTCTGCCTGAACGAGGTCCAAAAACTTTTCAAGTCCCAGGTTTTTAACCAAATATTTCATTCTCGCTCTAAAGCGTTTCTCTCTTTCACCATAACGGTCAAATACCCGAATGGCAGCCTCTGTAAAAGGGATTATCTCCTCGGATGGTAGAAATTCGAATGCCGTTTGTGCCAAAATGGGCTGGGCTCCCAGTCCTCCGGCAACAACAACCTTAAATCCTTTTACTCCTTCCTGAATGCGGGGTAAAAAGCCAAAATCGTGAAAATAGGTAAATGCAGAATCTGCATCGTTGGAGGAAAAGGCAATTTTGATCTTTCTCCCCATTTCCTGACAAATTGGGTTTCTCAGGAAAAATTCATACATCGCCTGCACATTGGGAGTTACATCAAATGGCTCGTAGGGATCAATGCCAGCTTTCGCAGAAGCGGTAATATTTCTAACAGTATTACCACAAGCTTCCCGGGCATTCATCCCCACTGATGCCATTATTTCCCAGATTTTGGGGGCATCATCCAGTTTTACATGGTGCAATTGGATATTTTGCCGTGTGGTCAAATGCAGGTTCCCGTCCGTATAGGTTTCTGCGGCATCCGCCAGTGCTTCCAATTGATTGGCGGTAAGCTTTCCAAAGGGGATTTTAGTACGGAACATATGGACGCCTAACTGTCGCTGCCCATATACACCCCTGGTCAATCTAAAATGCTTAAACCGCTCTTCAGGGATCTCGCCCTTTTTAAATCGGTTTATGCGATCCTTGAGATCTTCAATGTCGAGAAAATCCTGAGAATTGGGTTGTTCGGTTCGATAATTCATTGTGATTAGAATTTGTTTAGCTCGAATAAAAAAAGTCCTTCCGGGTGTTACTCGCAGAAGGACTTTTTCATTAAAAAAATGTATCAGGTCAGGTTCCTCCACGACAGGTTTTACCATTGCGCATTTGACAACACATACAACAGCAATTTTCACCTGTTAAGTGGCTATAAAGTCCTTTATTTTTTCTTAGATTAAACTCTTTCATTTCGATAATTATGGAAGCAAAACTATAGAAATATATTTTTATAATCAACCAGTCGACTCAAGCTAAAATTGGAGAAAAAAAATCACAAAAGCCAACACAATCCTCATAAAGTATTGTTTTTCAGTAAATTAAAACTTCAAATATTTTTTTATCGCAAAAAAAATGAGTGGAAAAAAGTTTAAGATTTTTTTATTTTCCTACTATTTTGATAGGAAAAATAGGATTTTTCAGAATTTTTCTTCTCCCAACGAACTTTTTCAGTAATGTATTTACATATAGTTTCAGGGAAAAAACCGGAGTGGAATTAAACAAAAAACGGCCCTTCCAGCAAGTAGCTGGAAGGGCCGTAAAAAATTTGGATATGTATGGGGATAAATTTCTTTTTTTAACCCCTTGATTGGACTTAGTTTTATTTACCTGAGCTGAAAACCATGGATGCTCTGGCGGTTGGTTTGGGGATTGTGTACCAGTTCAACGTCCAATGTACAGTTTTCAAATGTCAGGGCATGTTTTTCCATTTGGTGGCTTGCATTCAGGGCCATTTTTTCTTTCAGCTGAGATCCTACGAAAGCACCTGCTTCCTTTAGGTTCAGCATTAATTCTTTGATGAGGTCAATTCCGTTGTTGGGGTTTCTGCGATTCAGCAGACCAACGGTGAGTGCAAGATTTATTCTTTGGTTGTTCATTTTAATATGTTTTAGGATATTTCTTTTGTCAAATGTTGTTATAAAAACCGTTTTGAAACGCCATATGTTGCCCGACAAATTTTAAAGTAATGTTAAAAGGTGTTATCAAATTTTAAAATTGTCTTCCGGGCACCATTTTCATTTCCTACACCACTATATCACAACAACTCCTTAAATGTTACCTCTAAGGACTACTTTTTTTGAAAATAGTTTAAAAAACAAGGATTAAGAGAGCAGAAAACTCGACTATTTGTGTGAAATAGAGGGATGGAAGAGTGGAAAAATGGAAGGGCACAGAGTAATGAAAAAAGCTACAGCCATAGGTTATTGATTATTTTGAACAATTACTTAACGCTTATTAACCAATATTTTCGAGGTTAAATTTTGAATGAGGAACAATTTTGCGGTTCTGCGGTTCTGGGCGGATACTTTTTTCATTCCACTTTCAAGCTTTTTACACAATTTGAATATTCAGGAGTTTTTTTTTTACAAAAAATATTACACCATACAACTTGTGCAGATACTCTAGGCAGGATGGGGGAGCTAGTAAAAATTCATGAGCTTTAACTAGCTCCCGCCTTTCCTAATATCCTAAAATTTTAAAACGGAGGATGTTCCGGTTTGTTATCCAGAATTTCTTCAATGCTTTCCATAACATCATCCGTCATTTTGTCCACCACTTCAATCGCTGCAAGGTTGTCTTCCAAATGATGGATCTTCGATGCTCCGAGAATTACCGTGCTCACATCGGGGTTCTTCAGACACCATGCTAAAGCCAACTGAGGTAATTTTGCTCCAATTTCTTTAGCTACTTCATTCAATTTACGTGCCTTTCCAATCTTTTCTTCAGACCAGGAACGATCCTTTAACCAATCCAATCCTTCCATACTCAGGCGAGTACCTTCCGGAAATCCATCCAGATACTTTTCAGTTAATACACCGGAAGCCAATGGGGACCAAATGGTTGTTCCTAATCCAACAGTCTTATAAATCTGACTGTATTCGACTTCGACTTTTTCCCTGTGAAACATATTGTATTGCGGTTGTTCCATTGTCGGGCCAATCAATCGAAGATCCCTTGCTACCATATGTGCCTCCATGATTTCCTGGGCCGACCATTCTGAGGTTCCCCAATACAGCACTTTCCCCTGCTGAATGAGATGGTTCATCGCCCAAACCGTTTCCTCAATGGGCGTATTTTTATCCGGACGATGACAGAAAAACAGATCGAGATAGTCGACCTGTAACCTTTGTAATGCAGCATCGCAGGCTTCGAATATATGTTTGCGGTTCAATCCAGTCTGGTTGGGCTTTCTTCTACCGTCTCCAAAGAAAACTTTACTGGATACCACATAAGAGGTGCGGTCCCAACCTAATTTTTTAAGAATATTCCCCATGACGATCTCCGATTGACCACGGGCATAAATTTCCGCATTATCAAAGAAATTCACCCCATTGTCATAAGCTTTGATCATCAATTGCTCAGCGACATCATCTCCGATTTGTTTTCCAAACGTAAGCCAGGACCCTAGAGAAAAGGCACTCACCTGAAGTCCTGATTTTCCTAATCTGTTGTAAAGCATATTTATATTTATTTTATCTTAAAACACTCTTTTTTAATGTTTTCTATGGAAGACTTTTTGGGAAATAGTAAAAAAAAGCACGGTTTGTTCTCGAAGATAACGCGGATTTAGGCAGAAAATGAGGGAAATATTCAATAATCATCAGCGAAATCAGCGTGAACCAAAAGTGAGATTTCTTGACAATTTACCGCATGAGCACAATATCCCCTGTAAATATCTTTTCCCTTCCATCCCGAAGTCTTACTTTAACCAGGTAAACATATACCCCACTATTCACCGGCCGTCCTGCCAGGTTGCCATCCCAACCAAGCCTTTCGTTATTAGGGGTAAAATTTTTCGCCTCATGCATCAATCCTCCCCAACGATTAAATACCTGAAATAACAAAACCCGGTTTACATGATTTTCACTAAAAAAGGGCATGAAATAATCGTTGACTTCATCGCCATCAGGGGAAAATATAGTCGGAACAAAATAATCGATTTGCTCTTTGATGGATATATCTATGCCAGCAAAAGATTTACACCCGAAAATGTCGGTAACCTGAACAAAATATAATCCCCCATCAATGGCTGTGTGAATTGGATTCAGACAGTCTGCACAATCCAAATGACTCTCCGGAGCCCAAATTACCGATGCCAAAAGTGATTCCGGAAAATTCAACTCCAACATCAGTTGGTGTTGCTCATCTTTCAAAACCTCAATTTCCTCCGGCAGGTAAAACATCGGGGCATATAAAGTCGGCATCACAAAGTCCTGTTCAAGTACACAATCATTAAAATCCTTAATGATCACTGGATAGGTTTCCCCGGCAACAAGGTCATCAAAAAAATCTGCTTCGTGAAAAGAAACGGAATCCACACTGTATAAATAAGGAGGAGAACCTCCTGAGGCCGAGAAAATCAACTCATCGCCAAAGAGCATTTCACAATCAATGCGAATCTCTTCCAAAACTGGTGGCTCCGATATCGTAACCATATTGATCTCATCACAGCCAACTGCATCCGTCACCGAAAGTTCATAAGTCCCAGGAGAAAGACTATCAACAGACACTGCTTGTCCAAGGTCATCACTCCACGATAATTCAAAAGGAGGGTTCACCCCAAAAACCTGGGCCTCAACCTTTCCATCATTAAAGCCGTTACAGGAAACATCTTCAACGATGAAACTGGTCTCAATCTCCATAATTTCCAGTTCAGCTTGCCCTAGCAGATCTCCATTACAAACCTGATCCTCTACTAAAACCGGTTCATAAACACCTTCCGAAGACGCAGGAATCATAATATTCGTTTGGGTAATTCCTTCAATCGGTTCCTGTTGCTCACCATTGATGGCATAGATAAAGTCGAAGGGTGGAATTCCTGAAAAATTGACTTCAAAATAAGCCGTATCTCCTTCACAGATCATGGCTTCTCCTTCAATTTCAACGAAGGGAGGTTCTGTTGTTTGTACAAGGCAGGAATCCACAGACCAATGACCACAATGATCATAAACCGTGACTGTGTATTGGGTAAGACCTCCACCGGCAATATCTATCATTTCATCAGTCTCGCCCGTATTCCATACAAAAGTATATGGAGGAAATCCCCCGTTTACCACAGGAGTGTGTTGAACAGTTGTTCCCGAACAAACCATAATATCCGGTAAATCCACCAGGACCGGTTCCGGCTCTACAATGATCAAAGCAGCTGAATCGGCATAACATTCGCACGGGGTTTCAAGGATGATGCCCAAAGTTTCTCCTACTTCCATGTCGCCATCAATAATAGTACTTACAGGAACCATTATTGATGACTCACCTGAAGGGATTGTGGCTGTCAACGGGAAAGCAGCATAATCCTCTCCCGAAACGGCCGTATTTTGATCTGATAAATGGTATTCAACAACAATCGGATTATCAAGTGGTGCCCCGGCTTCTCTTTCAAAAAGGAAATAACCGTCACAACCTTCTCCGACAATTTGAGGATTGCCTGCTCCATATCCTATAGAACTCACTTCAATTCTGGTGCCCAGGTTAAAACTACCGGCTTCAAGAAATACTGCAGAATCATACACATTATCCTTAACATCCCCAATGACCATCCTGATGTGGTAAGTTTCACAGGGTGTGAGATGAAGCGTAGCTGTCAGGACTTTGGTAAATCCATCGTATTCGAGAAAATCCTGTTGGAAGGCGTTATACGGTACTTCACATTCATCTGCATCTTCCTGTAGTTCATTACCTATATAATAAAGCGGATTAACATTATGATTGACGGAATTAACGGACACAAGACTGAGGCTACCAGGTATTTTGGCTACATTTTCAGCACCGTCAGTGTAAGGTCCGGAGATTCCAGGGCCACTGATAAAAAACCCAAAAACATCATTGAAATCACTGCCGACGTATTCACAATACTCTTCCGAAGCAAATACATAACGAAAGGTGATGACCGAATCCAGAGGAATGAAATCAAAACTAATTCCTACAGCATCTTTTACCTCCTCAATGGCGAGGGAATCCAAATCGGGGTCCCCACTGCCATCCTCAAAATTCGTGCTGATATCTGAGGCGGTATTAGGCCCATGGGCATTGGTTACATTGCCCGTTGATAAAATAATGCCTTCCTCGATTCCGATTACGTCAGCCCCATTGGAAAAAAAGCCAATACCCTGTTCATTGCCAATAGATTGCACATTGGTTATGGTTTCACAGGCTCCTCTGGCAAAGACATCCTGAACCAGGTCCTCCACCGGAAAATCAGGATCAGCATTGATCCCTTCCAGGGAAATAGTTTTATTTACTCCATTAGAAACGGGGTTGCGTTCCCGGTCCGTAGACACATGGCCCAACATAATTAACCCAATAAAAAACGCAACAAAATCGAGTTTCATAAAGTAAAACTATAAAAGCATATTTAGAATATGTTTAACAATATTATTCGAAATATTTGTAATCCATAAAATGTTATTCCATTTCGTGAGGAAGCACGTTCACGATCCCGTACACAAAGTGTCGGGGGATAAAATGGAAGAATTGATGACTGAATTCATTAATCCAATTGTCCAACTGTCCAACTTTTCCGCTACCGGATGGGATACTGTTTGAAAAAAGAAGTTTATTTTCAAAAAAAATATAAACATCTCTTAATTTACCAGCCAGTTGTGCCGAGGGTTTTGCAATAGCTCTCCCTCCTTTAATGAACACACTTCAAGTTGTCAATAAAAGCGATAACGCCCTAATTTTTTTTAGCCAGAAAATTCGTCGACACACAAGAATTTTAAATATTACCAGGTAATTTAATACGAACTGGAAAGCGTTTCAAATTTAAAAAAATTATCGGAGATAAAATGACAAATAGAAAAATTTATAATAACTTCGCTTTAGAATCACATCAAACAATCACACCGGTTTTTTAACCCTTTTTTACTTTACCTCAGGTAATTTTTTTGTAATTTTTGAAATTTTCAAAATGACAATTCCGGTCATGGTTGAATTTACTACAATCTGTCATAATCCTTTAAATAAAAATTTGCTCCCTATGTTCACTAAAAAAATTATTCCTATTCTTTTTATGTTGCTCCTGGCGACCACAGGACAATTATTCGCTGATGACTTCCCTTGTCTCGAGGATGTCACCATTTCCACACAATCAGGTGAAACAACCCTGTTGGCATGTCAGGGTGACATTGTGGATGGTTTTGTAAAGTTCAAAACCAGTTCCCAGGCAATGCCTTTTGCCTATGTGGTTGTGGATGAAAGCGGCACCATTCTTTTGCTTTCCCTGGGAAGCAACTTAGATTTGACTGCTTTTCAAAATGGTTCCTACAGGATATATGCCTTCTCCTTTTTGGGCTCTCTTTATGCCGAGGTTGGAGATAATATTTTTACGGACGAACTGGCTTCCTACTGTTATGAACTAACCGTCAATTACGTATCTCTAAATACCGGAGCTCCTGATGCTGGGACTATTTCCACAGACGGGCCAACCCTTGTATGCGTTGGGGATGACAATGCTGACGTCGTCACTTTCACCAATTCCACTGTCGGGCAAGATGATTATGTTTATCTGGCAACAGATTCAGACAATGTAATCGTGGCAATTTCAGAGGATGGTTCATTTGATTTTAATGGTTTTCCTGAAGGAAGTTATTATGTCTGGGGACTTTCCTACATTGGTAATCTGACCGCCACTGTTGGCATGGATATCAATGCCGGAGAAC
>QQUB01000498.1 GCA_008501835.1 Bacteroidota bacterium | reverse complement strand
AAGTTCTGCACTGATAGGCTGTATTATTGGAGCTTTTTTTATTGGCCGGTTGGGAGATTTATATGGCCGCAGATCCATGCTCAAGTTAATGGGGTTGTTTTTCCTTATCTCGGCATTGGGATCCGGATTGGCCAACAGTTTGACCATTTTTGTAATTTTTCGCTTATTGGGTGGGATTGCCATTGGAGGGGCTTCTGTTCTTTCCCCGATGTATATTTCTGAAATTGCCCCACCCAAACACAGAGGCAGGTTGACAATCACATTTCAGTTGTCCATTGTTTTAGGTATTCTTGTGGCCTTTTTTTCGGATTATCTATTGCTTGATGTTGGTCCGAATAACTGGCGGTGGATGTTTGTTGCCGAGGCCGTTCCTGCCATACTGTTTTTGATACTTTTGTTTTTTGTCAGCAGAAGCCCAAGGTGGTTAGTTGCGAAAGGCAAAATGGAGGAAGCCAGGAAAGTCATCAATAGTGTTAATAATGATGAAGCCGAGGTCGAAAAGACCCTTACGGAAATCAAACAATCCATTGATGCAGAAGCATTTGAAAAAAATGCAGTGCTTTTTAAAAAGCCGTATATAAAATTGGTTGTTATCGGTATTCTGGTTGGCATGTTCAATCAATTTACCGGGATCAATGTAATCATGTATTATGCTACAGACATTTTCAGGACAGCCGGATTCTCGACTGAATCCGCCATCGGACAAACGGTATTAATTGGGCTCACCAATTTGATTTTTACATTGATTGCCATGCAATTAATAGACAAAGTTGGCCGGAAGAAATTGTTACTCACAGGATCTATAGGCATGTCCATATTTCTTGGAGTCTTTGCCTTCTTTTTCCTGACCAATAACATGAATTTCGTTTTAGTGATCTGCCTGTTGGGGTTTGTTGCTTTTTTTGCGGCATCTCAGGGGGCGGTCATCTGGGTTTTATTCTCTGAGATGTTTCCGAATAATATAAGATCACGAGGGGTAGCCATTGGGTCTTTTTCGCATTGGTTCTTTAATGGTTTGACATCCTTTTTGTTTCCGATAATAGCCGTTGCTTTTGCTAATGGAAAAGGGACCGGATACGTTTTTGTTTTTTACGCAATAGCGACGTTTATCAGTTACTTTTTCTTCAAAAAATACTTGATTGAAACCAAAGGGAAATCTCTGGAAGCTATTGAGAAAGAAACTTTTGGATAATTAAATCAATCGAGTATGGAAAGTTACGAATTAAATGAACCAGGATTTTTCCCTTTTTTGATCAGGGATGGGTGGCAGGTTGCCAAGTTGAATTATATCGCTGAGCAACATATTAATAACATTCAGAAAATTGAGGTACATCAGCAAACAGATGAAGTCTTTGTATTGCTAAAAGGGAGTGCTGTTCTGATTATTGCCGATCTCCAAAATGAAAAACCATTATTCAAGATTAAGTCAATGCAGCCGCTCAGCGTATACAATATTCCAAAAGGCACCTGGCACAACATAGCCATGGAAGAAGGCAGTGAGGTTTTAATTGTTGAAAAATCAAATACTCATTTGCATGATGTAGATTATTTCGAATTAGCACCTAAGGATATTACCAATTTAAAGGGTGAATTTTTTAAATCGTAAATCCAAAACTTGACTATCATGGTTTCATGGAAAGATGATAAAGAACTATTTGAAATAGCCAGGAAGGAGCTTTTTGTTGCACTGGTAGGTGATGTCCTGGATAAAATGGGATATCTGCATCAGTTTTTGCCTCCCAAAATCAAGCCTTTGGCCCCTGAATTTATCTTAATTGGCAGGGCCATGCCTGTTTTGGAAGCGGATGTTTTTGAAGAGCAAAGTTCCACGACCAAAAACGAGGCTATGAAACAACCCTTTGGACTTATGTTTGAAGCGTTGGATAGCCTTAAAGAAGATGAAGTGTATATATGTACTGGCGCCTCTCCAAATTATGCTTTGTGGGGAGGTTTGATGAGTACCCGTGCCCTTAAACTCAGAGCTTCAGGAGCTGTTCTGCATGGATGGTCTAGAGATACTAATGAAATACTCAGATTGAACTTTCCAACTTTTTCTTACGGTGGGTTTGCACAAGACCAGGGGCCACGAGGGAAGGTCATTGATTACAGGGTACCCATTGAAATTGAAGGGGTAAGAATCAATCCGGGAGATATTATTTATGGAGATCGGGATGGTGTGTTGGTTGTTCCAAAAGAGGCTGTCAAAGAAGCTTTCACAGGAGCTATTGAAAAAGCCCGTGGGGAACAATTGGTTAAAAAAGCGCTGGAGGAAGGGATGAGTACTGTGGAAGCTTTTAAAAAATTCGGCATTATGTAATGCTGTTCAAAAATTGGAAATGATGAATTTAAAAGGAAAGAAAGCTTTAGTTACAGGGGGATCGCAAGGGATAGGGGCACAAATTTGCCGGGAACTGGCTTCAAAGGGGGCTGATGTTTTTATAAATTATTACACCAACAAGGACAAGGCACAATTTCTTGCTGATGAATTAAAATCAAATTATGGAATTCAAGCTATCATAGGAGGAGCAGATGTATCTAAACCAGAAGAAGTCCAGAGACTTTTTAAGGAGATGGACGATTCATTGGGGGGCATTGATATCCTGATCAATAATGCAGGTTCTGAAAGCAATTGCCATATTTTGGATATGGATGTCGATGAATGGAATCGTGTAGTTGGGGTAAACCTGAATGGACCATTTTTATGCGCCCAACAAGCCGGACGAAGAATGGAACAGTCCGGTGGGGGAGTTATTATTAATATATCATCGATCCATGATATGGTGCCGAGGA
>QQUB01000252.1 GCA_008501835.1 Bacteroidota bacterium | reverse complement strand
ATTACCCAATTAATCCTTTCCAGGGACCTTAAATTTGGTGTTTTTCATTTGAACAACACCTTTGCCCTTCAGGCAGCTTCAGAGAGTTTTATCCGGCTTCCGGGAATTTATGGAAAGCACAGTTTGTTTTATGATGATACCTGGTTTAAAGACAAATTGTATATCCGTATTGGATTTGATCTGCGGTATAATGATACTTTTGATGGGTATTATTATAATCCGGTAACCGGAAGATTTCAGCTGGAGGATCGTCAGAAAATAAACTTTTTCCCAAGTGTGGATTTCTGGCTCACGATCAGAATCACCAAATTCCGCGGGTTTATGAAGTTTGAGAACCTGTCTACCATGCTTTCGCAAAATCAGCTATACTACACGACGGCCTATCAACCCAATCAAAATCCATTCCTGCGTTTCGGCTTTTCGTGGAAATTATTGAATTAAAAGTTTATCACGAAGATTTTTAATTGATTTGTGGCAGACAGCTAAGTCCCCATAGTTACGTCAATATGGGTAAAATCAAGCCACAAGAAGACCTCAAGTGCCGTAGGCACGTCATATGGTTTTACCCTTCTTTAGTCACTTAATGTTCAATATGGTACTTTCCTGTAAATGAGAAACTTTTCATAACCTAAATTTGGTATCTCATTTCTGCTACTTCCTTCCTTTCATAAGCAGGTATGTTCGTGGCTTCCCCCTCCTTTGTCATATGATTGTCAATTCCTCGTCAGGGTTTTGTCACAAAGTTTGAATTGGCTTTTAGGAGTATTTTGTCTTAATATATTTGCGGCTGATTTAAACAAACAACAAAATTTTAATAATGAAGAGAATATTTACATTGACACTCAACCTAATATTATTTGTCGGCGTTCTATCTGCCCAAGAATACGGACAAGCTTCCTTTGGCCCAAATTACAGTGAGCAGGCCTATTTCCGTTTCAGCGACCTTTCTGCCGAAAATATTGCCAATGAAAGCTGGGATCTGGCATTTTCTGTAGAAGGTGCTTTTTCCGTAGGCGTTCATTATAATGAAGCTGTTCCTGCCTCCTTCACTGGCGAAGCACCCAAACTGGAACTTTATCTGGCACCCGTAGATTCATGGGATGCACCCATTGATCTCGAATCCATAACGGACACCCTTTACAATCCTGAAACAAGCTGGGATGAAGGAGCCCTGAACATTGTGAAGGACCCAGAGAATCAGCTTGATTTTGGCTGGGGAGTTTATAACCCTGTGGATCACTCTGTAAACGGAGACAAAGTTTTTGTGATTAAATTGAGAGATAATTCCTACAGAAAATTTGAGGTCACCTCGCTGATTTCAGGCGTTTATACCTTTACTTACGCTGAATTGGATGGCAGCAATGAAGCAGTTGTAACCATAGATGGTGCTCAATTTGATAGCCCTCTTGCGTACTTTTCATTTGAAACGGGGGAAGCTTTTGCCAGCCCTGCCAGCTGGGATCTGTTGTTTTCCAGATATGTAACTCCTCTTGATGCAGGAGGAGGGCAGATCATCAATTATACAGTAGCTGGTGTATTGACAGGTCCTGGCACTCAGGTTGCAGTAGCAGCCGGAGTACCTCAATATGAAGCCAACCAGGAGGATTATGTGGATGCATATGATTCAAAACTTGATTTGATTGGCCATACCTGGAAGGATTTTGACTTGGGAGCATTTTCATGGGTAATCCAGGATTCTCTCTCCTATTTCGTAAAAACAGCCGACGAACATTTGTGGAAATTGATCTTCATAGATTTTGAAGGTTCATCCACCGGTACGGCTACTTTTGAAGTGGAAGATCTCGGTACCGTTGATGTGCAGGATCCAACCAGCAATGTTGCCACTTTTGGAGTATTTCCAAATCCGGTAGACGATCATTTTGCTCTCAGCTTAGAATTAAGAGAACAACCATCTCCATTCAATATTTACATCATGGATGTGACAGGAAAAGTTGTTTGGCAATCCCGTAAAGAAGGTGTTGCCGGATTGAACGTCTACGAATTTAATGGGTTGGATTTCCCGGCAGGCGTATATAGCCTGACAGTAGATATGGGAGGACGATTAATCTCTTCAAAGTTGATAAAACAATAAAGCTTTTTTTAAGCTTAAAGATAAAACTGTTCTTTAGTGTCTTTGTAGTTTCGGTTTTCAACGTGCACTTGAAAATCGGAACTACGGGGCATCTTTTAAAAAAACCAATTCTCACCCGATGACTAATTCTCCAGGTATTTCTTCCATTCTGTGTAAGCTGTTTATTTTAAGTATTGTATTTGTTTTGTCATTGCTATCTCTTGATCTGGCAGCCCAGCCGGATTCACAGGATACCATTGCCATTTTTTTTCAACCTGAAGATATCGTAGTCACTGCCCAATACGCTCCCACGGATTCCAAAAAGGCCATTCATAAGGTAAGAGTAATCAAGAATGAAGAGATTACCAGGAGGAATGCCAATGATCTGGGAGAATTATTAAATATGGAATCGAACATCAGCGTTTCCAATGACTTGATTTTAGGCAGTAGTTTGAGTTTACAAGGAGTCAGTGGTCAGAATATTAAGATCATGATCGACGGAGTTCCGGTCATAGGAAGAAGTGGGGATAACATTGATTTAAGTCAGTTGCCACTTGAGAATGTTGAGCGTATAGAAATTGTGGAGGGACCTTTATCTGTTAATTTTGGAACCAATGCCCTTGGGGGTGTTATCAACCTGATCACTAAAAAGGCTCAATTGAATAAATTTGAGATAGGTTTGAAATCCCGATTCGAAAACCCGGGAGCTTTCACGGCAAGTTTATG
>QQUB01000193.1 GCA_008501835.1 Bacteroidota bacterium | reverse complement strand
TCATTTGCATGACTTCAGATTCCTGTTCTACCAACCAGTGAAGTCTTGAATAGACTTGCTCTTCCGGGAAATAGTTCAGGGCCATTTTTACATAAATATTGCCATGTTTGGCTTCACTTACCCAAATTTCTTTGTAAAACCTTTTCAATTCTGGAGCTTCATGGGCATCCGCGATTAATTTGAATCGTTCTCCACCACGTGTTTCCACCACAGAGGTTATAAGCAATCTGTCGAGGAAACGTTCTTCCCGTCCGGAATGACAGCGCTTGATGAGCTCCTTCATATAGAGGTCTTCTCCAATGGAATGATTCAGCTGGAGTCCTCGTTTTTCCATGAGTTTATATACATCTCTGAAATGTTCCAGCTCTTCTATGGCTGTTTCAATCAGATCGGGGATTATTTCTACTCTGTCAGGAAATTTGGCTACAAAGCTCATGGCTATAGCGGAAGCTTTCCTTTCTCCATTGGCATGGTCCTGTAAAAAAGTATCAAAATCGTTCATTACCGCTTCCACCCACTCAGGTTTGGTAGGCACCGCAACATCAATGTTAAGTTTCATTAAAGTGTTTTTATATTATAAGTCCGAATAGTGAATAATTGCACCTTTGTATTTGAGAGATTTATCGCCGTCAATCTTCCGGTTGATTTTTTCAACTTGTACCTCAATCAGTTCATCCTTAATGGACAACGGTTTACCATTGGTTATGACATCCGTGATATATCCATGAAGAAGGGCTTCGTATGTTTTTTGGAACAGCGCAGGATGACCAAATACATCCACACCTAAAACTTCACTTCCTGTTACAATTATCATGCCTACAGCATTGGAATTGGTGATCTCCCGGTTCAATTCCTGCAGATATTGTTCACGGCTGGTGGTAAATGATGTTGAATTTTCAAGAGCCGCATAAGCCTTCGAATCAGAATCAGCTTCATTGCTGGCCGTTACCGCAGCAACCTGTTCCCAGACAGCATTCTGGTTTCCGCTTTGAATACTTTTACGCACACCCTTAGAGGCTACATTATAATATCCTGAAAAAGCAGCAATACGATCCCCTGGGCCTGAGGAGACTTGGTACTGTTCCTGATAAGTCCAACGACCTTGTTCCACACAAAAAACAGGGATGTTTTTAATGGAATTTGCCACAATGATCTGATCTTCCCCGATAGCCCTGTCCTGTTTTCCACCCTGTACAACATCTCCTGACATCAGGAAAACATCGTTGGGTAATTTATTTTCAACAGTGAGTTGATTGACCGCACCGGCATCGTCTCTTCTACCAAAGGGTTTATGTTCAGAGACACGGAATTTAGGTTGATTAAGTGCTGTTTTTAGTACTTCAAGATCTCCGGCTATGGCATTTTCAGAAATAAATTCATCTGAAGCCTCTACCCAATACACCCTCAGGTTTTCGTACTCTTTAAAGTCTTGATTAACACTTAATTCGAGTTTGTCGGATAAAACTGTATCCGTTTTTTCTACAGGAGAATTTTCCTGTTTGCATGCCCATAAAAGCAGGCCGGCCAATAAAAGAATTGATATTTTCTTCATTTGTATTTAGGTTTATTTTTACAAAATTAACGAAAAAAGCGCATTAATCTTGTCACCTTTATATTTTTGCCCTGTTTAATAACAATTAATATGGAAGTATCAATTCGGTTCCGGGCATTTCTGGTTTTGTGTACATTAATGATTTCTTTGAGCTTGTTCCTGTTCAATGATATCATGACGATTTGGTCTGGTGCTGAAGCTTCATGGCTTTTTGAAAGCCTTTCTGTCTCCGAAACATCCTTTCTTCCCTTGAAACTCATGAGGGTTTTGGCAGAGACCCAGGAAAATTTTCCTTTTGTTCCCAGAATGACGGGAGCAGTATTGTTCCTGGGGTCTGTTGTAGGGTTTTATTATATTGCCAAACCATATCTTGGGAACCAGGTGGTATTGCTGACGGCACTGATAATGGGGGCTGGGTTTCTCATGCCGGTATTGAGTAAAATTGCTACGCTTGATATCTGGAATTTCACTTTTCAGTTCCTGACATTTTTCACAATGATCAGGTATTTAAAAAAACCTGAATTTGTATGGCAGGTGCTGTTTTACGGACTATTAGCCTTAACTATTCTGATACAACCTGTTTCCGGTTTGATATTTTCATTGGGAAGTGCTGCTGTTTTGTGGTGGAAACATCCCGATGGAGCCCGGTTGGTGAAGTTAAACCCATGGATTGCGGGAGTTGTGCTCGCAGCCGGTTTTCAATTGATTGGATTGTTGCAATGGCAGAATGAATGGCAGATTTTTTCTTCCACCGGGAAAGATTTTGGGAAGTACCTGTTGTTTAATATTATTGGAATATTACCCTTTATTGGATTCTGGGTCGGAGGCTTGAGAGACCTTATGTATAAATTAAAGAGAGGGGAGGAAATGGCTATGATCATTTTTGTATTAATGATCTTTTCTATCCTGGCCCAATCACCTGTTTTACAGGCCGCTTTTGCCTTGATGATCGCCAAGCAAATGCTCGTATTTTATGATGAAAGATACCCTTTTAAAACCTGGGTCAGGGCTACAACCATTATTCATTTGATTTTTGCTTTTGTGGTTTCCGTTGCCCTGATGCTGGGAGGTATGGCTGAATTTGGTGGCCTTGGTTTTCGGTCTGGGTTGATTTTTTCCTTTATGTACTGGGCTGTAGGCCTCATAGGAGTTTTTGGCATGTATGGTACTCAGAGAAGCATGTTGATTGGAGGGCCGGTGGCCAGTGGAGTTTTGACGATGTTTATCTTTTGGATGCAATTATATCCCTTGATTGAAAGTAAAAGGAATGTGCCCAGGAGAATAGTTGAGAATATCGAAGTTGTGGATACGGAGAAACAACCCGCCAGAGTAATTGTAATTGATTCCCTGGCGCCACAGGAATCAAACCTGTCTATATATTTAAAGAAGCAGTACCCTGAAACCCTTGTGTATTTCTTTCAATCTGACCAAGGGCTTGAAAAATTGAATTCTGCGGAGAAAAGTATATGGCTAAAAAATAGAGGCCCTGAACCAGATTCTTCTGAGCAGGTGATCACTGTGGATGGTTGGGATGACAGGTTGAAACCAGTGAACTGGTCCATCCATATCCCGGTTAATGAAGAAGGTCAATGACCTATAAATTTTTATAGGCAAGGTAAATCAATATCATCAAGAGTATAGTGCCGATTATGATGACTCTAACCATCTTGCGTTCTTCTTTTTTGCGTTTGGCAGCTTCCCTCGCTTTTTTTCTTGATGCTTTTGACATTGCAATATTGTTTTGGTAATTACGGAAAGAAAATATTAAGTCAATTGCAACTAATCATATTGCTTTCACTAATATAAAAAAACTTAAGGAAGGATTGCAAAAAAAATAGTGGACTTTATGAATGAATGCTATCTGCGGTATACCTGAACCCTGGCCATTCCTTCGGAAAAATCTCTTACATCGAGGAATCTGGGGAAAATTTCGAGTTCTCCTGATTTATTGATAAATACAACTCCTCTATCGGAAGCCACCCGTGCAATTTCTCCTTTGAAGTCCCAGACCAGATAAAATTGAGGGGCGATTATTTCCTTTCCATTAACGTCCAGGTAGCCCCAAAATTCATCCATTTGGAAACCGGCGAGGCCTTCTGAATAACTATAAACCAACTGAAATTTAGGAGGAGTGATCCTTTTGCCATTTGCATCAATAAATCCATATAAACCTTCCAGGCCAAAAGCCCAGCGACCTTCTCCGGCATACCAAAGTGGGTCATATTGTGGCTTGACAATAAATTGGCCGTTTTCGTTGATTAACCCGTAACCATCATCTGTGGCTACTACTGCGCGGCCTTCATGGAAGTCTTGGGCATCAAGGAAGAGGGTAGGGACCTCCCATTTTCCTTCCTGGTTTAAGAACCCGAATTGTCCGTCCTTTTTGGCTCTGGCCAATGATTCATTGAAATTCGAAATCCTGTCATATTCCGGGGTAATGACAAAATTTCCTTTTTTATCAATAATTCCATATTTACCAGCTTCCCGGACTACTGCGTACCCGTTTTTAAAATCATAGGCTTTGCCAAAAGTGGCGGGAATGATCAGATTTCCTTTTTGGTCGCAATATCCAAAATAGTCTTCTTTTTGAACAACAGCTAATCCTTCCTTGAAATCCCTGGCACCATCCCATTGCGGAGCGATTGTTTGCTCTCCGTCAGGGTTTATAAAACCAATCTTGTCATCATCGGAAAGTATTCTGGCCAAGCCTTCACTAAACGACCAGGCTCCTTTAAAACTGGCAGGAATTATTTCTAAACCGGCTTTATTGATATAGCCCCACTTACCTTTTTTTCTGATAACGGCAAACCCTTCTGTAAAGTTTCTGGTATCGTCATAGTTATCCATGACCGCTAAATTACCCTGCAAGTCAATGTAACCCCACTTATAAGTTTCTTCGGTATAATCTGTTTCAGGCAAGGTGGAACCCATTGGAGCAACTGGTTCTGCTGGTTCATTCGCACAGCCGAAAAGGATCAGGAATGAAAGCAGTGTAAAAAGCAGACTGGATTCTCTTTTAACAGGCATAGGTTTTTGGTATTCGAGTGATAATTGGGTGGAGAGGATTTTGGTTATATTTCAAAATCAACTCCTCTCTTGATCAGGTCTTCATAACGTTCGCGAGCCAGTTGTTGGTATTTTTCGTGATCAAAACTGTACAAAATGGCAGGCCTGTGAGCAACATTTTTTTGTTTGCCAACTTCTTTTAGCACCCCCATTCTCATGATTCTGCTCCTGAAATTTCGCTTATTAAGGTTTGCTACTCCCAGAATGGTTTCGTAAAGACTTTGCAGTTGAGATAATGGAAATTGTTCCGGTAATAATTCAAATCCAATGGGTTGGTATCTTACCTTGGCTCTTAGTCTTTTGACTGCAACGCTCAAAATATCTTCGTGGTCAAAAGCTAACGGCGGAATCTTATCCAGCTCAAACCACTGAGCATTTTTGGCATCTGATGACGCTTTAACATCATGCTCAATCAGGTTTACCAGGGCAAAATAGGCAACACTGATCACCCTTCCCCTGGGGTCACGCCCGGGTTCTCCAAATGTATATAGCTGTTCTATGAATATGTCCCTTAGACCAGTTTCTTCTTCCAGCTCTCTAAGGGCAGCCTCTTCCAGAGTTTCTTTCATGTCGACAAAACCACCGGGTAAAGCCCATTTATCCTTAAAAGGGTCTCTTCCTCTCTGGATTAGCAATACTTTAAGGGCACTTTTTACATCGAAACCAAAAATTATACAATCAACCGTCACTGAAGGACGTGGATATTCATAGGTATATGGCATGCTCGCTTATTTCCGGTTTTTAAATGATTTCAAAATTGGCTATCAGGTTATGCTTTTGAAGTTTTTCTATCATCGAACGTTTGGTTTGGTGCAAGGTCGTTTCCAATCCAACCGAATATCCGATGGCAAAAGTATGTTCAAATAAAGCCTGTTGTTTAAGGCTGAATTCGCGTATTTGATGAATGTCAGGAGATTCGTATATCAATTTCCCCTGGTCAAAAACAGGAATCAGCAGGTCAGCTTCTTTCCTGCTTTCAAAATTAAAAATTCTTCCCGTTTTCATTTCATGAATTTCAGATTTATCTGAGAATTCTTCCTGATTGTAGATGACATCAGCCAGTGGATAACCCTTATCATTAAAAAGTCTCCTCACCTGTAATATCCCCGGATTGGAAATTTTCCCAACATCTTCAGATAACTTGATCTTGTACTGCCATTTACCGGATTCGTCCTTCAGGGCAGCCATTTTATAAACTCCATTCAGAGCACTTTGACCTTTTGCAGTAACCAGGCGGGTACCAACGCCCCATACCGTAATGGGTGAATTTTCTTGCTTTAAATGATGGATGGCGTGTTCATCAAGATCGTTGCTGGCTACAATATTGGTATTGTAAAAACCTGCTAAATCCAACATTTCCCTGGCTGTTTTACTGAGTTCGCCAAGATCTCCGCTGTCCAGCCGGATGCCGTTTAGAGGGAATCCCATTTGTTTAAGTCGCTGACCCGTTCGGATAGCATTTTTTATACCCTCAATGGTATCATATGTATCAACCAGAAGAATGGAATTGTTAGGAAGGGCATCGCCATAGGTGTCAAAAGCTTCCTGCTCAGAGTCAAAGCTCATTACCCAGCTATGTGCGTGAGTCCCTTTGACGGGTATGTCAAATAATTTTCCTGCCAGTACATTGCTGGTAGCATTAACACCCCCAATGTAAGCTGACCTGCTTGCAGTGAGAGCACCGTCAATACCCTGAGCTCTTCTCAGGCCAAATTCCAGGACTACATCCTGCTTGGCAGCTCTTACAATCCTGGATGCTTTGGTGGCGATCAAAGTTGAAAAATTCATCAGGTTGAGCAAAGCCGTTTCCAGCAGTTGAGCCTGTAACAATGGTCCGCGAACCCTGATTAAAGGCTCGTGGGGGAAAACAACGGATCCTTCTGGAATGGCATCCAGGGAGCACTTGAATTCCATTTTTCGCAAATACTTTAAAAAGGCTTTGTCAAAGAGAGGTTTACCGTCATTACCTTTCAGAGATTCCAGGTACCGGGCGTCCTGTTTACTGAACCTGAAATGCTTCAGGTAGTCAATAACCAGGTTTAAACCAGCGGTGATGGCATAAGGATTTTTAAAAGGGTTGCTGCGGTAAAACAAATGGAATACAGCCTCTCGGTCATGGATACCGGCCTTCCAGTACCCGTAGGCCATTGTCAATTGATACAGATCCGTTAACAGACTCAATTCTGTCTTGTATATTTTGGTGAGATGTGAACTCATCGCTACTTAGTTTAATTTCGAAACTAAGGTATGTGCTTTTCTGAAATTCTCCAAATCAAATGGAAAATTTTAACTTTTTTTTAGCTAACCTTACAACTTTTTGTATGCAATTTTACACTTTGTAATGATTTAATCCGGCATTTTGTTTTGCACAGGCTGAATTCCCTTTACTGGATGGTTGTTGGTTTTTGGGAAAAAATGCTTTTGGAAAGCATCGATAAAAGAATTTGAAACTATACTATGCGAATACTTTTTTCTTTATTCCTTATTTGTATGACCCATTTTTTGCTGTCAGCCCAGGACTCCCTGGTTTTGGACGACAGTTTCTCTATGGAGTACTCCAGTGAGCAAAAACAGGATGGTTGGTGGGAGATGGTTTCCTACGAAGGGAAGTTCAAAGTAATGGCTCCTGGACAGATGAAAGTAAAATCCGATACAACTCAAACAGATATAGGAAAATTGCGCTATCATGTTTTTTTTCATGAGCATTTTTTAGAAGAGGGGAGTAAGGATAAAAAAGACCCTGAAGCTAATCTATTGTTTTTGCTAAGTATTTATGAATATCCTTCCTTTGCAATTCATTCAGACAGTACCGAAGTCCTGGATAATTTTTTTCAGGCTACTGTTGACGGAGCCGTGGAGTCCGTCCAGGGTCAGCTGATATATACGAATGACGTACAAATGGATACCTATCCCGGGAAAATGTGGCGAATAAATTATAACGGAGACAAAAATGTAATCCGAACGAGGGCATATTTGGTCGAAAACAGATTGTATTTAATATCTGTTGTGTCCAATAAAGCCTTTAGTATCAATGCTGCCAATGACCGTTATTTCGGATCTTTCAAAATTTTCCATTAATCCTTTTTGATCACTAGCTCTGTCCATTTTGTCAGGAACATTCATTTTGCATTATGCAGGGTGTAACTTATCTTTGGTGAACGATTCTTTCCGTTCACAACCATAATTATATTGCAATATGCTGGCACTTCGTGAGCTCGTTTTGATTGTTAGGAAAAACAGATTGCTGGCCCCTGATCTGGCAAATTTTGCTCAGTCCGAAGGCACTAATTTCAGTGAATATTTTTGGGGTGTTTCAGAAGGGAAATTCCGCACGGACCAGGAAGCTGCCCAGGCAATTTACGGAAAGGAAAAACAATCTCCTGCTTTTCAGAAATTTCGCAAAGACTTTAAGAAAAAGCTCATCAACCATCTTTTCTTTTTGAATTTCGAAGGTCAAAAGATTTCCGACAGACAGAAAGCCTATTATGCTTGTTACAAGGATTACGCTGCCATGAAGATCTTGCTGGGGCAGAATGCCTGGAATGCCGCGGTTGATCTTTGTTTTAAGATTTTGAAGAAGGCCAGGAAATTCGAGTTTACAGATCTTGTGGTTGACATTACCAAGACCCTCCGTCTTTATTATTCCACCAGGGAAGGAAATTTGAAAAAATATGAAAAATATCACCAGGAATATCTTCATTATAAGGAGGTTTTAGCTGTAGAGGAAATGGCTGAGGAGTTGTATACTGATCTGGTTGTCAGGTATGTAAAAAGTAAGTCCAAGGAACATGAAGCCCAGGAAAAAGCGAAATTTTATCATAATAAACTAAAAAAATATTTAACGAACTGTTCTTCCTATTGGTGTCAGTTATGCGGATACTTGATTGAGCTCGCAAGTTATTCAATTACAGCGGATTATGAGAAAATAAACCAGGTGTGCGACCGTGCGATTTCCTTTTTTGAGGCCAAAGATTATCAGGCAAATGTCGCCTTACAGGTATTTTACTACCATAAAATAGTTACAAAAACGCAACAAAAAGACTACGAATCCGGTAAAACTACAGCAGAAAGAGGATTGAACCTGGTGGACGAAGGTTCCTCAAACTGGTTTTTATACCAGGAATGGTTTTTTCTGCTTTCCATGCATACCGGAAATTATGCTATGGCTTTTAAGATATACCTTGCTGTTGTAAAACATAAGAGGTACAAGTTTCAGCCGGCGCCTAATAAAGAATTCTGGAATATCTACGAAGCTTTTTTGTATTTCCTTTTTTTGATCGGAAAACTTGAAGGCGAAGAGGAAAAAGCCGTTTTTGAAAAATTCCGATATGCTAAATTTTTAAACAACACTCCCATATTCAGTAGTGATAAGCGCGGGATGAATATTCCGATTCTTATTGCTCAGACAATTATCTTGATTGCTCGTCAGGAGTTTAACAAAGCAATGGATAAAATTGCTTCGCTCCAACGATACACATCAAGGTATCTTACCCATAACGATGCATTTAGAAGCAATTGCTTCATAAAAATGCTCGTCCAGATTCCGATTAGTAGTTTTCATCCCGTGGCGGTTGAAAGAAAGGCAAAGAAGTATGTGGAAAAATTACGTTCTGAGCCTATGGAGATAGCAGAGCAAGCCCGGGAAGTTGAAATTATCCCCTACGAAGATCTATGGTCGATTATCGTAGATGTATTGGGGAAACAACGATGAAGAGGCTGACTAACAGTGAAACCTCATGGTTTCCAAAAGAATATTAGATCATGGAACAAATTTACACCTAATTGGTGAAGTACCTGCCGTATTTCATTTTACCTTTTTTCATGATCTTCAATAATTGTCCATTTCAAGTACACAATGGACCTGTGTTCTTTTTGCCAGAAAAATAATTATTAAACAAATCATAGATCATGAAACATTTACAAAACACTATGGAACTAAACCCCGGACACCTCTCCGGAATTACCTCTGCAAATGACCTTTTTCACATTATTGTTATAGATATTGTAGGGCCTTAATGGTTGAAATTGGTTTTTACAATGAATTGAAAATCAATGGATTTAATTTGTGTTCCCCTTTTTATTTGTATTTATTGTAGTATTTTAAATGCGTTTTTTGTCCATTGATTTTGAATAAGGATACTTTAACTTTGTATTGCAATAACAAATCATAATCAAGACATAGTTAAGTAACTGAAAATAAATTACAACTGGAATAATATTATAAAGGAGCGGACATGCTTAATGTTCGCTCTTTTTTTATCCCTCCTCAGGATTCACATAAAGTATATCGTAGAGGATTTCAAAAAACTCGGGGAATTCAGGCAGGTCATTGTGATGTCCGCCTTTGATCTTTAACAATTTGATTTCAGGATATAGTGCCTTTAGTCGTTCGCTTTGATTAACAGGGAACAATCGATCCTTATCCCCGTGAATGATGTAGACCGGACAGGAGATATTTTTCAAATATTGATCTGTTCTGATATCGTAGCGTAAGAGTTGTTTCAGTGGAATAAAAAAAAGAAACCGCTTTAGGTTGTGATAAAAACTGAAATAGGGAGAATCAAGGATCAACATTTTGACATTGTTCCACGAAGCTATTCTTGCAGCAATCCCACTTCCCAGCGATCTGCCAAAAATGACAATTTTATTTTCCGGGTATTGTCCTGCCAGCCATTTGAAAATGTATTGAGCGTCACTGAATAACAGTGTTTGAGTCCTTTTCCCCTGGCTTTTGCCAAATCCCCGGTAATCCATCATGAAAAAATCATAACCATTACTCACAAAATCCTTGGCAAATTTCCCCCAGCCCTTAATACTCCTTGAATTGCCTTTCAGGTAATAAACAACTCCTCTTGGATTTGGGACCCTGAAAAAAATGCCATTGATCCTTCCTCCGTCTTCCATTTCAAAATTAACCTCCTCAAAAGGAAAAGGGTATTTATATTGAAAACCAGACGGAAGTTTCTCCGGTCGGAAGAAGAAAATGTCCTGAAAAAAGTAAAAAAACAGGCAAAAAGATAAGTAAACTATGCCTAGGATAATTAAAAAGTTGGTCACCCGGATATTGTTTTGCCTGTAAAATAAGGAATTATTGGCTAACGGTAATTATTCTGTAAGCTTTCAATTTAGACAACGGCATAGGAGTTCATTCTCTTTTGGTGTTTTTTTCTTTCTAATAAAACCTCCGCCATAGCTCTTTTAATCAGGTTGTTCATTCAGTGCTTCGCCAAGCTTGAGATGAAAAAGTCCAAATTTCCGGAGGTTTTTATGTCCTCCTTTGGGGATTATGACGAATTTATCTTCAGCTTTAAGATAGGGTTTTAACCGCTGGGCCGAGGAGAGGGGAGTGATGAGATCGCGTGTTCCGGTTATAATTACGATTTTGCATTTCACTAACGGGATCAGATGGGTGTTTTTTAAATTGTACCTTAAGGGCAATGGAAAAACCCAAGGCCTTAAGGCATTTTGAAAGGCACCTCTGATGGAATCAAACGGGGTTTC
>QQUB01000161.1 GCA_008501835.1 Bacteroidota bacterium | reverse complement strand
CTCAGGACAATGATCTCGAAAAGGATAATTGGAAAATCACTTATGAATTGACCAGTTCGGACGGACTTGAAATAAAGAATGTCACCTTTGGAAATCAACCGGTGATTGAATCTGCCAAATTAGTAGACTGGCATGTCAGCTATAGTTTTAAGGAAGGGTTTGGATATAGTGATGCAATGGGATGCCCGGTATTCAGTGCTGCAGCCGTAGTAGCATTTGCCGGTCCGGAAGTAGAAGAGATAATTGAAAATGGAACAGTCTCAGGCTTTGCCATTATCCAGGATTTTAGAAGCCCTGTGTGGCCAATGGCCTGTAATTACCGTTACCAGAACAGGTATGAATTTTATCAAGATGGAAGGTTTAGAATTGCAGGGGTAAACCTGGGGCTGGGATGTGGAACTCAGGGCTGGTATCGGCCCATTTTTAGGATTGCATTAAATGGCGTCAATAAATTTGACATGTGGAATGCCGGTGGCTGGGACAGGTGGACTGAAGAAGCCTGGCATTTGCAGGATGCCAACACGGCCTATTCGCCGGAAGGCTATTTGTTTAAATTGACCGATAGTGTTGGTAAAGGATATTATATTGAACCGGCCCGGGGGCAATTCGGTGTTGGAGACAGAGGAGATAACGCATATTCCTATGTGGTTGTAAAACACCCGGGAGAAGGGGAGGAGGATATTCCTACTTTTGGACCTTGCTGTAATGAAAGTTTTGAACAAGGGCCAGAGCAATACCTGACAGACCCGGAGCCTCTGGCGAATGGTGAACTCGTCTTTTGGTATGTTCCTCAAATTGAAAATGATGATACGGAAGGCAATGAATATTGTTGGGCCAAATCCGTGATAAAGGACGGACAGAGAGAAAATCTGGCCTGGCCTGGAATTGTCGGACCAATGTTTGTGCCTGTAAATTAAGGCTGTCATCCTAATAAAACTCAGAATGACAAAATCAAAGCATAAAAAAAATACTCCTAAAAAGGGAGCTGCAAGGAAAAAGACTTCCGGAAAGCCAAAGTCAGGCAAGCTGGGGGCCAAACCTATTCTGATTGCCGTTATTATTGCTATTGGTGCAATATTGGTCTGGAAATTCATGCTCCCGTCTTCTTCAACAGGACCCGCCGGACCTGATAAAGAGTATAAGGTAGGACCGGCAGATTTGTGTAAATACAGCCCTGCGCTGATCACTGCCTACAATCTTGAACAACCTGTAGCATTGGATTTTACGCAAAGAGGATTTACCGGGATGCGCCTGATTGAAGTCAGAGAGGATGGAAGCGGCCGTGTACTCCAGTTGCCTTCCTGGGATGATGCAGGACATTTAGGGTTGTATGCGCTTGACAGGAGAGGCCATGTATATACTACCCCAATTCCTCACATAAGCCTTCAGGATAATAAACCTGAGGAACAAAACCGGGTTTACAAAATTGATTCGCAGACCGGGGATATGAAGGTTTTTGCCGAATTGCCCTGGGCCAAGCCGCCGTCTATAAATAATCCATTTGGAGCATTAGGCATTGCTTATGATTGCGATACAGAAAGTATTTATGTTTCCTCTGTGGCAGGGTCCGGGCCAAAAGAGGAATTAGGCCGTATTTTTCAGATCGATTTGAAAACGGGCGAAATTCTGGATCAGGTAGATGGAATTGATGTTATCGGAGTTGGTGTTTTTACCACTAAAACTGGAAAGAAACTGTTTTGTGGGTCAGCCAGGCAGCCGGATATTTATACCATTTCGCTGGATGAAAAAGGTGGATTCGCAGGAGAACCGGAGTTTATGCTCTCCCTGATAGAGGAAGCCGGTGGCAGCTATGATAAAGGTCAAAGGATCAGGTTTTTTGAAGACAACAGGATGGAAATCAAAGGTGTCGATTTTAACTACTCCCTGATGGTAGCTAGCGATCCAATGAGAAACGTTTATAACTTCCAATATGATGAGGTTGCAGACAGCTGGACATTTTTGGGAGTTTATAAGCAGTAATAAATAACATAAAATTACTTCTAATTAAAAATACACATTTATCATGCGAAAGGTGCTCGTTTTTCCGATCTTGGCCATAGTAGTTTATGGGATTTTTGTGAATTTGAATGATTCGGAAAAGCCTGTAGTTTGTTCCTCTGAAACTGAAATTGAACTGCTGAACAAAGCCCGCATATATCTAGATTCCCTGCCACCATTAAAAGAACTATCCGGAGACCAGGTAGCGATGAACAAGGTGCATCTGGGTGAAAAACTTTTCAGGGATACCCGTTTGTCTGCCAATGAGACCAAAAGCTGCAATTCCTGCCATGTACTTGAGAATTACGGAGTCGATAATGAACCTACCTCGCCTGGGTTTGAGAACGAAAGAGGAACACGGAATACCCCCTCTGTTTATAATGCCAAATTCGCCCTTGCGCAATTCTGGGATGGGCGTGCTGCTGACCTGAAAGAACAAGCTAAAGGCCCTATTTTTGATAAAATAGAAATGGGCATGCCTGATGAGAAAACACTTGTTAACAGGCTGGGAAAAGATGCAGATTACAAAAAAATGTTTGCTGCTGCCTTTCCAGAATCGAACAAACCACTATCTCTGGAAAATATTTCCTTGGCTATTGAGGCTTTTGAGGAAAGGCTGGTGACGTACGCACGCTTTGATAAATATCTCGATGGAGACATAAATGCTTTGTCTGAAAAAGAAAAGCGTGGATTGAATTCCTTTATCGACCGTGGATGTATCCCTTGCCATAGCGGCAGTGCCACAGGTGGAAATATGTACCAGGCATTTCCACAAGTAGGGCAAATGTCTGATTATACAGGAACCTATAATGAT
>QQUB01000484.1 GCA_008501835.1 Bacteroidota bacterium | reverse complement strand
TTATTGATATGCCATATCTTTTTCTTCAATCGAAGGAGAATAATGATGGCCGGGCTTATTCCTGAAAACTATTTTTTTGAGCAGTAAACTAATTAACAGCCAGTAAACGATTTCTCCCTGAACAGAACCAATTAAATAATTGGGTTCAAGAAAGGTTATCAGGAAAGAAACAAAAAACAGTGTCCGGAACAATTTTCGTTCGTCATCCTCCAGCGTTTTGTTTTTCAAAAAGGTTCGAAGGATTTCAATAAATAATATCACCAACAGGAGCAAATAAATAATCCCGCCATCTACAGCATTCCTTAACCAAACAATATGAACATCTACATTTTTATTTATTTCTTCTTTCGGACCAAAACCATATCCAAAGACCGGACGTTCCTTAAATTTTTCAAAATAATAGGCTGTGAGTTCCACCCTACCAGTTGAAATCCTGTTCACATCGATTCGATCCCGGTTTAGCGTTGATATTCGCATCTGTTCCAGGAAACTTTGTGACTGGGCAATAAAGGCGAGGCTTCCAATTAAGACAATTTTGTAGAAAAAATGAATTCTGAAACTGAGAAAGAATACAATTCCGGACGCCAAGAATCCTCCTCTGCCGCCAGTGAGGTATTGAGCGATAATAATTATTACGATGGCAATAGTTTCAATGGAAATAAGTGGTTTATTATTTCTTCGGTGCCAGAAGATCAAAAATGGCACGAATAAAAATAAGGAATTTGAATATCCCGTACTGTATCCTCCAAATCCTGCTTGTCCAAAGGAGAAATCCCATCCCGGTGGCTGAACATTATAAATACCAGTGAAGTTAGATCCAATGCTCAGAACACAGATAAAGGACACGATCATTGCGGCCCTGAAGATGGCTCTATAATAGAAATTCCTGTCATGATTAAATACCCACAACATTAAAAAGGGAATAACTATATCGATAAGTGCATTTAAACGGAAAGACAAAAGAAGCCCGAACAACATGGAAAGCAATATTACGATCAGGCCAAAGGGAGAAAGAAAAAAGGAAGGGAATTTCAGGTTATTATTCCTTAATTCATAGAGGAAAATAATGATGAAGAAAAAATATTTTACACCTCTTACCAAAGAAGCATCAATTAAAGGGAGCCAGTTAATAACGGAAGATGCCAGGTAAATGGTAAGAATATAGGAATAAAATACCTTTGAATAATTTTCCCTTTGTAAAACGATCTGGCTCATTCAGGGTTTTGATTCATTTCCTGCCAAATCATTGAAACCCCTTTTTCCAATGAGGTAAATTTCTCAATGATTTTATCTTCCAGGATCAATCGATTGGATAACAATACTTCCTTATTATCAGAGGCTTTTGCCTTATCAAAGATTACAGGTGATTGCGTTTGACAAACCTTGAATAAAAGGTCAATCAATTCTTTGAGTGTTATGCTTTCTGAGGAGCAAACATTGTAAAGCCTGCTTTTGGCTAAATCGTAATCTATGCTATTTGCAAGCACCTTAATGGCATCGTCAATAAACACAAAGTCTTTTTTTGCACTACCATCCCCTAATACCATAAGAGGTTCCTCCCGCTGGATTTTTCTCAACCAGGTATTGATAACACCAAAACCTTTTTTATTTAACCCGACGCCATACAGGTTTGAAATCCTGAAAACATCGAAGTTCAGGCCGGATTTTCTTTGGAAATACTGCATGTAAAACTCCAAAGTAGCTTTCGAAATCCCGTATGGTGAAAATGGTGCAAGAGAAGAACCTTCAACGGCTGTTCCATGGTACTCTCCATAAACAGTGCCTGCACTGGATACAAAGACCACCTTTTTTACCCCTTGATTCACACAAATTTCCAACATTTTTATACCAGGGAGAACATTTTGCTTTATTTCTTCATAGGGATTCTCCCAACTTGTGGCCGGAACGGAAGTCCAGATTAGATGATACACTAAATCCGCACCTTTCAGCACATCAGTTACCTTAGATACCTCAGACAAACTACCTTTTACGATCTTAACATTCTCGTTTTGTTCCAGTTCCAGTAAGTCAGGATCAAATTTTCTGGAAAAGAGCACCAACTCCAAATCCTTTTTTAATAGAAATCTTGTCAGGTGCTGCCCGATGAAACCGTTTGCTCCAAGAATTACAACTTTCAAACGAGGCTCGTTTTGGTGACAGATTCCAGGAGGTTTTTCAATTTCCCAATTTGGTTATTGAGATCACCATGATTAAAGATATGCTCTTTGGCCTTTTTACCCATGGATTTTGCTAATTGCCAGTCCTGAGATAGTTCCAGCATCCTTTTCCCCATGCTTTCAAAATCATTTTCTGCTACCAGAAAACCTGTTTCCCCATCAATGACTTGTTCCGGAATTCCAGCATGGTTTGTGGAAATAACGGGTAAACTGCAGGAACATGCTTCGGCAATACCAACCGGCCACCCTTCTTTGTTCCCATCACTTCCAGTAATGGAATGTTGTACAAAAATGTGAGTCTGTCTATATAAAGGAATTAGGTCATCCTGGCTAAGAAATCCATGTAACCTGACTTTGTCTTTGATCAATGGCTCCTCCTCAAGGAATTGCTTAACTGCCGGCATTAATTCGCCGTCCCCGACAACATCTAAAATTACATCACTATTTTCTCTGGCACATTTCAAAAAAGCTTTTAGCAGATTAATGGGGGATTTCTTTTCTACCAATCTTCCGACAGCGAGAAAATGGGTTGATCTTTTTGATTGATAATCCGGTTGTATATGGGAAAACCGCTCAGTTGGAACACCAATATTTAAGACGGTAAATTTCTTGGGATCAATCCCTGCTTCAGTAAA
>QQUB01000244.1 GCA_008501835.1 Bacteroidota bacterium | reverse complement strand
ATTCCCATTTAAAAATATGTTGGTAGGGACCTTGTATAGAGCGATTTCCTGGTAAACGATTTCCTCAGGTTCGTAATAAAATGCCTTGAGGACATCGATTTGTTTTTCGAGTTGAGCTACCAGCTTCTTGACCATGTTTTCATCCACCATAACGACAATGGTAAACCTGTGAATATCAGGCATTGACGATTTGGAGGTGGTCAGACTCATAATGCTTATGTGCCTTCGGCTAAAAACGGAGACCACTCTTGCCAGAAGTCCCGGTTGATCTTCGGTAAAAACAGTTATTGTATATTTCTTTTCTTCCATTTTAGGTTGCTTTTGCCTTTTTTACTTTTGATTTGCATCAAGTGTTTAATGGATCATTAAATTTGCTCAGGAGTTAAGATGATCTCATCAACCGCTGCTCCTGATGGCACCATTGGGAAAACGTTATCTTCCTGATCTACTCTTACATGGAGCAAATACGGACCATCGTGAGCTAACATTTCTGTAATGGCATCCTGAAGGTCCTCCGGGCGGTCAATAACTCTGCCGGCTACACCAAACCCTTTGGCAATTTGTACAAAATCAGGATTGGTCAGGGCGACGGAGGAATATCGTTTGTCAAAGAATAATTGTTGCCATTGCCTTACCATTCCCAGGTAATTATTGTCGAGCAAAACTATTTTCACGGCTACTTCCCATTGGCTGCACATACCCAGTTCCTGAATGGTCATCTGGAAGCCACCATCACCTATGAATGCTATTACCTCTTTTTCCGGGGCAGCTACTTTAGCCCCAAAAGCTGCGGGTAAACCAAATCCCATGGTGCCAGCCCCACCGGAACTAACCCATTGGTTCGGGCCCAGGTAGTCATAATATCTCGCAGCATACATTTGGTGTTGGCCAACATCTGTAACAACTATGGCTTGTCCTTTAGTGGCTTTGGAAACTTCTTTTACCACCATTCCCATCCTGAGGTGATCAGCTTCGGAGGGACGAGTATCCCTGCTAATGACTTTTTCTTTTTCCTCAGCATCAAAATCAGCAAAGGTTTGAAGCCAGCTTGGATAGGTTTTTTCTTCTACCAATGGAATAAGCTGTTCTAATGCCTGTTTGGCATCGGCATGAACCGGAACATTAGCAAAGACATTTTTATTGATTTCGGATTGATCGATCTCTATATGAATGACCTTGGCCTGTTTGATATATTTTTCAAGATTACCGGTTACTCTGTCGTCGAACCTCATGCCTATGGCGATGATGAGGTCACTTCTGTTTTGATTGATATTCGGGCCATAATTTCCGTGCATTCCCAACATTCCAACGAAAAGCGGATGGTCGGAAGAAAGGGCGCCCAGTCCATGGATAGTGGCTCCAACAGGTATTCCTGTTTTCTCTACAAATTCCTTGAAAACATCCTGGGCATGAGCGATATGAATTCCATGACCAGCGAGAATCATCGGACGTTGGGCGTTGTTGATTAGCATGGCTGCTTCCGCTAAAGCCTGCTTCTCCGGAGCAGGTTTCGGATGGTAACTTCTGATGACTGGGTCGGGGGAATAACTGAACTCAAGCTTTTCTACCTGTGCATTTTTGGTAATATCAATAACCACCGGCCCTGGTCTTCCGGAATTAGCAATGCGGAAAGCCTTGGCAAATACTTCAGGAATTTCACTGGCTTTTGTTACCTGGTAATTCCATTTGGTAACAGGCATCGTACAATTGATTACATCCATTTCCTGAAATGCATCAGAACCAAGCAGTTTTTCAAAAACCTGACCGGTAATGCAAACCAGGGGAGTTGAATCCAGCAATGCATCCCCCAATCCGGTGACAAGATTCATAGCACCCGGACCGGATGTGGCCATACAAACGGCTGTTTTCCGGCTTACACGAGCATAACCTTCAGCAGCATGAATAGCTCCCTGTTCGTGGCGTGGAAGGATGTGCCTGATTTGATCAGCATAGTGGTAAAGTTCATCATAAACGGGCATGATGGCTCCTCCAGGGTATCCGAAAACAGTATCTATGCCTTCAGCAATAAGACATTTTAAGACGGCTTCAGCTCCAGTTATCTTTTCCATGTGTCTATTTGTTTTAAAGGTTTCGGGGTTATTTGAGTTCCGGGTTCAAGATATTCAGAATTAATCCAGCAACCAGCAACTTTTATTAATTACACTTCATCCGTTACACAACCTTGGCTGGCAGAAGAAACGGTTTTTGCATATTTTCTCAATAATCCATTGGTGGCATTGATCGCCGGTTCTATCCAGTTGCTTTTACGTTCTGCAATTTCAGCTTCTGTTAAGGCAACTTCTATTTTATTTGATTTGGCGTCAATGGTGATCATATCTCCATCACGGATCAGACCAATTAATCCACCGTTTTGTGCTTCCGGGGTAATATGTCCTACCACGAATCCATGCGTACCACCAGAGAATCGACCATCTGTAATGAGAGCAACTTTGTCACCAAGTCCTTCACCCATTAAGGCTGAAGTTGGCTTGAGCATTTCCGGCATTCCGGGAGCACCCCTTGGACCGCAAAAACGAATAACAATAACTTCGCCCGCTTTGATCTTTTTCTCACTTATCGCCTTGTTTGCAGCGTCCTCACCATTAAATACATGTGCCGGACCTGTGAAAATTTCGCCTTCTTTTCCCGTTATCTTGGCGACGGCACCTTCTTCGGCCAGGTTGCCAAAAAGAATTTGTAAATGGCCTGTAACCTTGATCGGATTATCAAAAGGTCTGATAATATCTTGTCCCTCCTTCAAGGGGGCAACTCCTTCCAGGTTTTCGGCTATGGTTTTTCCGGTAACGGTGAGACAGT
>QQUB01000893.1 GCA_008501835.1 Bacteroidota bacterium | reverse complement strand
AAACTACTAAAAATTTAAAAAAAACCCCAAACCAAATTTTTGAAAATAATTGCAAAATTTCCAACAAAAAAAAAAAGACCTTGTTCAAATCAGATTATAACAATTTTATTTCTTATGTTGCGACCTAATTTATATATTGTGTAAAGACAATTTAACCGATTTTTTAACTTTTAAAAACTCAACTCCTGCAATTATGATGAATGAACCCATCTCATCGATTATGACAAAAGATGTAATCACCGCCACACCTAAAACCACCTTGGGTGAGGCCAGGCAAATTCTTTTTGCTAAAAAAATACATCATTTACCTGTAGTCGAAAATGATAAACTTGTAGGCATCATTACCTCCTATGATCTGGGAAATTTGGAGGAAGATTTTTCGAAAATCCAGGATAAAAGCATTGAGTCTTTTATGACCACCAAAATCGCCAGACTGGAACCAGGAGATAAAATAGGTTCAGCGGCTGAGGTGTTTCTTGAGAATATGTTCCACGGTCTTCCTATCGTTGACGAGAATGACATGCTCAAAGGTATTATCACAACCCATGATGTATTGATGTTCTTATTCGACAAGGAATATCCTGACCATAAAATTAACTGGAGGGGTGGCAATTAGTCGCCTCTTTGAACATCAGGGCTGCTGCCTTCCTGGCGGCTCCCTGTTCCCCAAGAATTTGCTTTAATTCAGCATAGGTTTTCTGAATTCCCGCTGACCTTTTTTCTTCCATTATCGCTGTCAGCTCCTGCCTTACCGATTCCCTGTTAAATTCTTTTTGAATCAATTCTGTTACAAAAGGTCTGTCCAGGATAAGATTGACCAATGAAATATATTTGACCTTGATCAGAGATTTGATGATATAGTAATTTATGTAACTGCCACGGTAGCAAACGACCTGGGGAACATTGAACAGGGCTGTTTCCAGGGTGGCGGTCCCTGAAGTTACCAGGGCTGCTTTTGCAATGGATAATAAATCGTAGGTTTTTCCGGAAATAATCTTTACCGGTTTTTCACCAATGATGTTTTTATAAACCTCAAGCGGGGTAGAAGGAGCTCCTGCAACTACAAATTGAAAATGAGGAAAGTCTTCGACGACTTTCAACATTTCACTTAATATCGCATTGATCTCCTGTTTGCGACTTCCTGGAAGCAAAGCAATTACGGGTCTTTCGTCGAGGTTATTTTGCGACCGGAAATTGGGGTCTGGTTCAAAATTGTTGACCACATCAAGCAATGGGTGGCCCGGGTAATGAACGTCGTAATCATATTTTTGGTAGAACTCTTTTTCAAAGGGCAGGATGACGAACATCCGATCCACATTGGCTTTGATCTGGTGAACACGGTTTTCTTTCCAGGCCCAAATCTGAGGAGAGATGTAATAAAATACACACAGATCATTTTCTTTTGCCCAACTGGCAATTCGCAAATTAAAACCTGGATAATCTACAAGGATGAGAACATCGGGCTGCCAATCGAGTATGTCCGATTTGCAGAATTTCATATTCCCTAAGATGGTCCTGATATTTTTGGCAACTTCCCAAAAACCCATAAAAGCCAGATCCCGGAAATGTTTGACAAGGGTTCCTCCGGCTTCTTCCATCAGATCTCCTCCCCAGCAGCGGAATTCCGCATTTTCATCCAGGGCCGACAATTCTTTCATTAAATTGGAAGCGTGAAGATCTCCTGAGGCTTCGCCGGCAATGATATAATATTTCATAAAGATGGGGTGGGCTTAACGAAACAGATAGTCAGAGAAATAGATCACCCAAAAAACTGCGTACCCAATGGTAGGAAGTACAAGGCCGCGGGTAGCTGTATCAAACTTCCTTTTTTGAAATATGTTCATCGGAATAAGGTTCAGGGCAATGGCTAAAATCCCGCTGGTCCGCTGGCGGAATTGCGGAGAGACATCACTGGCTCCACCAATTATTTCAGCAGCCTCCAGCGCATCAAAAATGGACAGGAAGATTGCGTAACCAACAAAAGGAAGTACCAGGCCGGAAACTATACCGACCCAAAGTTTATTTTTTATCATCGTTAATCTTTTCCGTTATTTAATTTATCAAGCATGCCGTAATCCGTCAGGTCATACATAGATGGAACTACTGAAACATAACCAGCTTCAAGAGCATCTATATCCGTGCCATTATGTTTGTCTCTGTTGACAAATTTACCGGTCATCCAGTAATACTTCTGCCCACGGGGATCAATAGCTTCTACAAACTCCTCTTCCCAACGCGCATCGCTCTGACGGCAAAATTTGATGCCTTTGATTTCTTCAGCTGGAAGATTTGGGATATTAACATTCAGTAAGGAACCTTTTCCAAATTTTCCATTGAGGGCATCTTCTATAAGGGAACGGACATATGGTTTTGAAGGTTCAAAATTGGCATCAAAACTATAATCGAGTAATGAAAATCCAATGGCCGTTGTACCTTCCACCGATGCTTCCATGGCAGCAGATACGGTTCCGGAATATAATATATTGATGGAAGCATTGGAACCATGGTTGATGCCGGAAATACAAAGGTCGGGTCTTCGGTCTTTAAGTACGATGTCCATCGCTATCTTTACACAATCCACCGGAGTGCCGGTACATTCATAAGCTTCCACATCTTTGAAAACCTCAACTTTGTGCAACCTTAAAGGGGTGGAGAGGGTAACTGCATGTCCTTTTCCTGATTGAGGAGAGTCCGGGGCCACTACGATGACATCAGCGAGTTCTCTGGCCACTTCGACCAGACTTCGAATTCCCGGAGCAGCAATTCCGTCATCGTTGGTAACCAGTATCAATTTACGTTCCATGGTATTTTTTTTTGAAGCAACAAAGTTCTACTTTTGGAGATTAATATTATAATCACAGCCTATTTAAATTTTGATAGGAAAAAGGAAAGTGGAAAGTTGGAAAACAAGTCGGTGAATAAATAATTTGATTATCGACAAAAATTCATTCTTCCAATGGTCCATAAATGCTATTTTACAATTTAAACAATCCTTTTCACTTTGACATTTGAACAAATAATTTCCAGCATCAAGAAAAAGGAATTCAAGCCTGTTTATTTTCTTCACGGAACAGAACCCTATTTCATTGATGCAATTGCTGATCTCATTGAAGAACGGTTGCTGACGGAAAGTGAAAAGGCTTTTAATCAACTTATCCTATACGGAAAAGATTCCAATCATCTGGAAGTGGTCGATCAGGCCAGACGATATCCAATGATGTCACAGCATCAACTGGTAATGCTGAAGGAAGCTCAGGAAATGCGTAGTTTGAAAGACCTGGAAGGGTATATTCAGTCGCCTACACCTTCAACGGTTTTGGTTATCTGTCATAAGCATAAAAAACTCAATATGAACACCGCTTTTGGGAAAAAACTCAAAGCAAATGCGGTGGTTTTTGAATCCAAACCACTCTACGATAACCAGGTGCCCGACTGGATTACCAAGTACCTCAAAAAGAAAAAACTGTCCATTTCACCTCCCGCAGCCGGGATCATTGCTGAATATCTGGGAACCAAACTTTCCAAAATTGTCAATGAATTGGACAAACTGGCAATCAATCTGGCCCCGGGCAGTGAAGTAACTCCCAAAGAGGTTGAGACCCACATTGGGATTAGTAAAGATTATAATGTTTTTGAGTTGCAACGCGCCATTACCCAAAGGGATATCCTTAAGGCCAACAGGATAGTCCGGTATTTTGCGGCGAACCCTAAGAAAGGCCCCATGCAGGTGGTAGTAAGCTCGTTGTACAACTTTTTCAGCAAAGTGTATATGCTTCATTTCCTGAGAAATCTTTCTGATCAGGAGGTGTTGAAGGCACTGAATTTACGATCGGCATGGTTTCTGAAGGAATACAGACTGGCAGCAAGAAATTTTAATCGGCTGAAGACGGAAGAGGTCATTGATGTATTGAAAGAATATGATCTCAAATCCAAAGGAGTCGGGTTTAATAATACCGGTAAACCCGATGGAGACCTCTTAAAAGAAATGATCTGGAAATTATTGCATTAGACAGATATGGCCAAATATAATTTTTTTTAATTTTAGCCTGCTTTTATAATTTGTACATTTTTAATTCGTTCTTTGTACTTTACGGTTGAATGATTTACCCATAGGTTTCTGTCATTTTGCTGTAAAAGCAACACTCAATACAGAAAAATTTTAGCAACTTTCTGTACTGAGTAACGCATTTTAAGACATCTATAAATCTACTAAAAAAGGATTCATGTTTTTCAAGACACTTTTGTTATTCCAGAACGCAGATATTGAACGTGAGGTAACTGAAAAATCACAAAACCTGCTCCAGACTATCATTGAAGGTGGTCCCCTGGGGATGCTTATCCTGACTATTTTACTTTTCTTGTCATTGCTTGGCGTCTATATTTTCGTAGAGCGATACCTGACAATTAAAAGAGCCGCCCGCATTGATCAGAGCTTCATGAACAACATTAGAGCTAATGTATCAGCCGGAAATATTCAGGGAGCTGTTGCCTTATGTCAGTCGACTGATTCACCTATTGCCAGAATGGTTGAGAAAGGACTGAGAAGGATAGGGAAACCTCTTCGTGATATCGATGCAGCCATTGAAAATGTAGGTAACCTGGAAATTTTCAAACTCGAAAAAAACCTGTCTACCCTCGCAAGTATTGCCGGAGCTGCTCCGATGATTGGATTCTTCGGAACGGTAACGGGTATGATCATTGCCTTTATGAAAATGGCAACTGAGCAAAATGTTACTCCAAACGTTTTGGCGGGAGGTATCTACCAGGCACTTTTGACCACAGCCTTTGGACTCTTTGTAGGTATCCTGGCTTTTGTCGGTTACAACATTTTGGTAGCTAACGTAGAAAAAGTGGTCTTTAAAATGGAAAGATCCACTGTTGACTTCATGGATCTCCTGCAGGAACCAACAGCCTAATATTTTAGATAGCCGGTTGCCAAACGACAAGGGATTGTTGTTGTTTGGCAATTGCTCATTATTTTTTATCAAAAAAAATTGCTGTGGGACTAAAGAAAAGAAATAAGGTAAGTGCAGAATTCAGTATGTCCTCATTGACGGACATCATTTTTCTGTTATTGATATTTTTTATGTTGACCTCCACCCTGGCCAATACACCTCCTTTTACTTTGCCTTCTTCGGATTCCAAAACAGTGGCTCCTACTTCTGTAAATGTGGCCATCAGGACGGATGGTACTTACATTCTCGATAATGTGGAGATTAATGACAGGGCTTTGGAGAAAGTATTGAGGCAAAAGATCAGAAATATGGAAAATCAGGAAGGAGTGACTATTACCATTGTGGCAGAGGTTGGAACTTCTTTTGATCAGGTGGTCAAAGTAATGAAGGTTGCCGGAAAATTAAAGGTGAGAGCCATTATTGCCACGCAACCGAAGACCTGATAATAATTGATAATTGAACATTGTGATTTGAGCGTTGTCAATTTAAAAATTTCATAAAATTTTTTCCAGTGGGAATTAAGAAAAGAAATAAAGTAAGTGCGGAGTTCAGTATGTCTTCCCTGACGGATATCATCTTTTTGCTGTTGATATTCTTCATGTTGACCTCAACGCTGGTGGCTCCAAACGGGTTGAACCTGAAATTACCCGGAACCTCCCGGACCAAGGTAACGACCACCAAAAAAATGGACAAGATTCGCATGAGGACAAATGGTACTTATTACCTCAACGGGAAGTCTATTTCTTTAGACAAAATGGAGACGGTCCTGGCCAGCAAGGCAGGTAAAGCAACCGGGAAGCTCAATGTAATCCTTGCTCCCGACAGGAATACACCTGTTGAGCATGTCGTTGCAGTTATGGACATTGTTATGCGTCTGAATATTAATGGTATTTATTCTACTGAAGAGTAATTGGGTTTTGGTTCGGGTTTCAAGCCTTCCTGGCGATTTCAGGAGACAGGTTTCAGGGGCTTAGGAGCATTGGGTAATTAACAAATACAACAAACTGAAACTATTCCAAACAATGTGAAACCCAATGAAACCTTAATATACCAAAGGTTTAAACAGACAATTAACTATCCTAATTAGTCCTTAACTTGTGTTAAAAAAAATTCAAAACTGCCGATTAATTTGACCTTTATGGTTAAAACTTTCATAATTGTATAACCCGGTAAGTGACTAAATGATATTATTTCGTTCTAATTGAGAAAATACTCCGATGGATACTATAACCACACCAATAGAGGAAAAAAACAAAAAGCGAGGCATTAGAGCGGCTGTGTTGTTCAATGTAGCTTTAATATTATTGGCTTTGATTCCAATAATACGCTTTCAGGACCCACCACCGGGACAGGAAGGTATTTTGGTAAACCTTGGAATCCCAGATGTTGGGCAGGGTGATGAAAATGCGGCTGCTGCAGAAATCCAGGAGGAAGAAGCTACTGTGGAAGAAGAACAGCAGGAAGAAGAAGTGGAAGAAGTGGAGAGTGAACCAGAATCCGACCCTGAACCCGTAGAAAAAGAAATTGTTACTACTGAAGATCCTGAAGCTATTGCAATAAAGAAACAAAAAGAAAAGGAGGCCCGTGAAAAACGGGAAGCAGAGGCCGAAGCTAAAAGAAAAGCGGAAGCGGAAGCAGAGGCCAAACGTAAAGCTGATGCCGAACGTAAAGCTAAAGAGGATGCTGCCAATAAACTCAAAGAAGGCTTGGGACTTGAAGGCCTTGGAAAAGGTAAAGGAAACACCGGTAAGGATGGTAATCAGGGCGATCCGGGTGGAGATCCCAACTCAGATATTCTTACAGGTGTTAGTACAGGTTCCGGTACGGTAGGTGGAGGATTGGGATCAAGAGGTCGTGTGAAGTCACCACGAGTACAGGAAAATTCTCAGGCGGCAGGTACAGTTGTGCTTAATGTTTGTGTGGACAGTGATGGTAATGTGATCAGCGCAACCTACACCCAAAGAGGTTCCACAACAGGTAACAGCCAGCTAAAGGCCGCTGCGGTAAGAAATGCTAAACAGTGGAAGTTCTCTAAAGGCGGCCCTGATAAGCAGTGTGGGACGATCACTTACAACTTTAAGGTGCAATAAGGCCGGTTACTTGTTTCAAGTTGCTAGTTACTGGTTAAGTACGGAGACTGTTTTTTCTTAATATATTTTCATAATACATTTATTATTCCTTTAGGTGCTGCTCCGATGTAATTACGTCGGAGCAGCAATGGGGGAACTTTGTTAACACCCAAAATACATCATCATGAAATCCCGAGCATATTTTTTTGGCCAATTGGCTTTAATATTAATTTCTGTTTTACCTTTGATCCAGATAAATCCTGAGGTTTTTAATAAATCGATAGAAATTTCAGTGGACCATGGAGGATATGAACAGGAACTTGTCGCAATTACGTTTAGTGATGAAGAAATACGAACAAACCCTTAACTATTTGTTCAGTCAATTACCAATGTATCAGCGCATTGGTCCCAAAGCCTTCAAAAAGGACCTCAACAATATTATCCTATTAACTAACGCTCTCGACAAACCCCAAACCAAATTTCCCTCCATTCATATCGCAGGTACCAATGGTAAAGGCTCAACGGCTTTTACCATTGCTGCTATGTTTCAGGCCAACGGTTACAATACCGGCCTTTACACATCTCCACACTATAAGGACTTCAGAGAAAGGATCAGGGTGAATGGAATATATGTTCCACAACATTTTGTAATTGAATTTGTGGAAACAAACAAGGCACTGTTTGAAGAAATAAAACCCTCCTTTTTTGAGATTTCAGTCGCTATGGCTTTTTCCTGGTTTGCCAGAAAAAAGGTCGATATTGCTGTGATTGAAACCGGGCTTGGTGGACGCCTTGATTCTACCAATATTGTTAATCCTTTGCTGAGCATTATTACTAATATTAGCTACGACCATCAGAATTTCCTTGGAGATACCTTACCGTTGATCGCCGGGGAAAAAGCTGGAATCATTAAACCCGACACGCCTGTAGTCATAGGGGAGACCCATCCGGAGACCAAACCTGTTTTTGAGCAAATGGCCCAAAAGCAAAATGCGCCTATTTATTTTGCGGATCAGTTTGTAGAGGTTTCACAAAAACTTCAAACACTGGAACATACCGTTTTTGATGTATCCCAAAACGGCCAACCCTGGTTTCAAGACCTGAAGGTCAACCTTCATGGCATATTCCAACAAAAAAACCTGGTCACCGCTTTGGCTGGGATGTCTATCCTGGAAATATATCACCCGGAATTTCAGATAGAGAAAGTGGGCATTCAGGCCGGACTGGAACATTTGAAACAAATAACTCAATATATCGGACGCTGGCAGGTGCTCCAAAAAGACCCTGTTGTACTTTGTGATAGTGCTCATAATGAACGTGGTTTGCAGATCGTGACGGATGAACTCCGCAAGATGGATTATGGACAATTGCATTGCGTTCTGGGATTTGTCAATGATAAAAAACTGGATAAGGCACTGGCTTTTTTTCCCCAGGACGCCAGGTATTATTTTGCAAAAGCAGACATACCCCGGGGATTGGATGCCAAAATCCTTCAGGAAGAGGCGAACAAATTTGGTTTAAAGGGTAAAGCATATGCCTCAGTGAAAGGAGCATTAAATGCAGCTAAACGTGCAGCAAAATCTGAAGATCTGATTTTTGTGGGGGGAAGTGTGTTTACAGTAGCGGAGGTTGTTTGAGGACGGTTGACGAAATACGGCTTTCGGTTGACGGCTTTCGGTTTGGGCAAAACGGTTTATGATGGAAATAATTTTTGAGAACAGTGATTATTTGGTGGTAAATAAGCCTGCGGGTTTAATAACAGAGGTGAATCCCTTTGAAAGTCCGACGGTAGAATCGCTTGTTTTTGATTATTTGTCCGGAGAAAAGAAAAAACCTTTTGTCGGGGTGGTACATCGTCTTGACCGGGTGACGAGTGGGGTAATGGTATTTGCCAAGAAGAAAAGTATTTTAAAGAAACTCAATATCCTGTTTCAGGAAAAGCAGGTTCGAAAAACCTATTGGGCCATAACGGAACGACTTCCAGGCCCTTCTTCTGGCACTCTTGGCCATTATTTGTTTAAGGATCAGAAAAATAAAAGAGCAGAAATTTTTCCAGGTAAACACAAGGGTGCCAAGCCTTGTAAACTTGAATATAAACTGCTAAAGGAATCGAATGGTTTGTTTCTTTTGGAAATCAAACCCCTCACCGGCAGGTTTCATCAAATTCGAGCACAGTTAGCTTTTGTAGGTTGCCCCATTATAGGAGATGAAAAGTATGGATCAACGACTGAATTCCCGAGACTTACCATCGGACTACATGCAAGGGAATTGTCTTTTTCAGATTTAGAAAAGGGGAGAGGAGAGGTGAGTTATACTGCCGCCCTTCCTGATCATTTTCCAATATCAATTTGATTAGATTTTTAGTTTCTGCAAAGGTCATTTTAAAGGATTCCAAACCATAAATGGATCTATTAATCAGTTTTTATCAGTTAAATCTGTTTGGTCTGTGTTCTATTGGTTGTTGAAATTCAAAAACAAATTAATAAGTAGTGATACGTAGTGTGCCCTGACTAAAGTCTAGGCTATGGAAAAAAATAGCCGGAAGACTAACCATTTCTGGAAGATCTTCCGGCATAGTTTACCAGAGAGTATTATTTAGTTTCAGGCTTCTAGTTACTGGTCACACATTTATGCGTTTAACCAGCAACCAGCAACCAGTCTACGACTTCTGAGCATCCACACAAGCAATACCTGCCAGATTAATAATGTTATTAACCGGTGTAGAACGGGTGACCAGGTGGATTGGCTGTGAGAATCCCGTCAGGATTGGTCCAATCGAATGTACATTACCCAGCTTTCTGAGCATGAACAAACTGATATTGGCCGCATCAAGGTTAGGGAAGATCAATAAGTTTGGCCGTTGCTTGATGTTGGAGAACGGGAAGTGCTTTTGTATCATTTTCGGATCCAGGGCAATACCTGCCTGAATCGGCCCGTCCACTTCAAGGTCAGGACGTTTTTCATTGACAATCCTTATGGCTTCTACGATCTTTTCAGTTTCGGGTACCCGTACAGATCCGAAGTTTGAGAAGGACAGTAATGCCGGACGAGGCTTAATGCCGAGGCGTTCCATTTCGCGGGCCCCCATCAGGGTGATTTCTGCAAGGTCAATCGCATTTGGGTTGATATTCACGGCACAGTCACTGAAGAAATATTGTTCCTTTCCATTTTGAACCATATACATGCCGGCTACCAAAGGTCCCTCTTTTTGTCTTCCGATAATCTGAAGTGCAGGCCGTAGTACATCAGGGAAATTGGCTTCGGCTCCTGCAACCATACCATCGGCATATCCTTCCTTAACCATCATGGCTCCGAAATGATAATAATTTTTCATGTCGAGGTACGCCTGCCGTTCTGTAATACCTTTTCGCTGTCGTAACTTATAATAACTGACGATCAGATCATCTCTGAAAGGAGCGTTTTTGGGCTCTACGAACTCGATGCCATCTACACTGTGGTGGTTTTCTTCCATCATGTCAATCACTGCCTGCTTATCCTTGGCTAATAGGATAGGTTTGCCGATGCCTTCGGCCACAATTTCAGAAGCAGCCCACATGATCTTTGGATTTGTACCTTCCGGAAAGACAATGCGCTTAGGTTCTTTTTTCGCTTTGAGGAAAATCTTACGCATTACCTGTCTGGACCAGTCGATTTTCTTAAGCAGTTCTTCCCTGTACTCTGCAATATCAACAGGTTTTCTCGCCACACCCGTTTTGATGGCAGCTTCAGCAACTGCGGAGGCAGACCAAACCAATACACGAGGGTCAAATGGTTTTGGAATGATGTACTCAGGGCCGAAAACCAGTTCTCTATCACCATATGCATGTTTCACATCCTCAGGAACGTCTTCCTTGGCCAGCTTAGCTAATGCCTGTGCAGCAGCCATTTTCATTTCTTCATTGATATCAGTTGCCTGAACATCTAATGCCCCACGGAAGATGTAAGGGAATCCTAAAACATTATTTACCTGATTTGGATAATCACTGCGTCCTGTAGCCATGATAACATCAGGCCTGGCCTCCACTGCATCCGGATAGGTGATTTCCGGATTTGGGTTAGCCATCGCGAAGACGATTGGATTGTCTGCCATAGTTTTTACCATATCCTGGGTCAGAATATCCCGGATGGAAACACCGCAAAATGCATCTGCCTCAAACATGGCATCTTCGAGGGT
>QQUB01000958.1 GCA_008501835.1 Bacteroidota bacterium | reverse complement strand
GCCGTATGTTGATCCTTAAAAATGGTAATGTAGGCATCGGAACAACTTCTCCCGGGAGAGCATTAGAAATTAACAATGCGCTAAAGTTGAGCAACAGTGGAGGAGTTAATGGAAATGACGGAGTAATTGGGGTAGCGACTTTTGCTCAGGGCTTAAATATAGTTGGTATCAGAACGGACGGAACGCATAGAAAAATCGGTCTTTGGGGTTCGATAATACAACATGAAAATATAGGGGGTAATGCATGGAAGGGAACCCAAGAGTTCGATGGTAAAGTAGGTATTGGAACATCTTCTCCCATTGCAAACCTCGATATAACACAAGGGAAACGAACCGGGAGTCACCCCGGGGTAATCAACGGATTATATGTTACCGGAAATTTTGGCGATTCAAATAATGGGGTAGAATTCCGACATTCCAATGGTACTCAAGGTATCGGTTTTGGATATAATTCAATTTATGCAACGGGAACTTACGGTGATCAAAGCCTTAACCTGATCCCAAAAGGTAAAGGTAAAGTGGGGGTCGGAACAACCAGTCCGCAAGCCCTTTTACATGTAGCTTCTAAAAATACGAATTATCGGGTTGGGAAAGTCCGGGCGCTGAATATGGCTTATAATGATGTAGTTGACCGCCATTATGGATCAATTAATACCAGTATCCTGGCTGATGCAAGTATCGTATCAAAAGCGGCTGTTTTTGCAGTTTCTGATCTTCGGATAAAAAAGGATATTTCCCCTACTTCCTCCAGTGAGGACCTGGTAAGTCTTAGAGCTATTGAAGTAGTTGATTACAAGATGATAGATAGTTTAGCGGATAGCCGATCTTATAAAAAAGTCATTGCTCAGCAGCTTCAGTCTGTTTATCCTTTAGCCGTCGAAAAAGCACCAACTGCATTCATTCCTAATGTCTTTCAACCATCCACTTCAATAGTCAGGATTCAGGATGATGAATATCGGTTATCTGTTGCCGAACCGCATCAATTGGTAGTAAATGACCGGGTTGACGTCAAGTGTTACCCTGGAAACACCAGTGTGGTAACTACAGTGAGTAAGATCATTTCTCCAACTGATTTTGTTGTGACGTCAGAAACGAGCCTGGATGACGTTGAGTTCATTTTTGTCTATGGAAAACAAGTGCATGACCTTCTAAGTGTCGATTACGGTGCCGTCTCCATGCTCAACGTTTCCGCCACCCAGGAACTTGCTAAACAAACCGAAGCCTTGCAGGCAGAGAACAAGGCGCTCAAGGCAAGGGTTGCAGACCTGGAGCGGCAGGTAGACAGCCTGGAAGAACTGAAAGCCAGTGTTGCCCAGTTGCAATCGATGATACAAGACCAAAAAACAGATGATTCCAGTACAATGCTTGAAAATGAATAAGCACTTTTACATACCTAAATATTTTTTCAACCAATTTAATTATCATGGCACAAGTAACAATTGAAACAAACATTCCTTTAGAAAAATTAATAGCATCTCCCAATTTGGGCCTGACGCTTGAAAACTATAGCGAAGCATTCGCCAGGGGGCAGATCATTGGCAGGCTCAATGATGTTTTTGATTATGTCGAGCCCCCATTTGACCACACCAACGTTTTTGTAAGCCCAAATAAATTTAACGACCTAATTATTTCTATTACGGTTGAAATACATGAAGATTATACCCAAATCAACGGGGGTGCTCTTAAGAGTGCTTTAGTTGAATAAATAATTCCTCACCATAAAAAAGTAAAATGGCCACCAGATTAGAAATGTATTTAAACGGTGAATTTGGGGGTGATAAAGTACCCGTATCTCCGACCATTGCCATTATTGGTACTGACAAAGAGAAGTACTCGCCACTCCTTTCACTTTATACAAAGCTTTTAAATGATCATCCAAATTGCTTGTCAGCCTACCTCATTAACGGGGGTATACCATGGAGTTCCCTCCATAATTTTAACTGGCTGCATCAAATGGTTAATATCCCGACTTTAAATACTTTTTATATAGCGCATCCGGCAATTAATACTGCTTTGAGTATTGCATCAAAAGAAGGATTGACTTTAGCTTCTTTTAATAAAAATTACAAAGGGAACCGGAACGATTCTTATGCAGAAGTGACAATCCTGATTTTTACCGGGTTCAAAAATTTTGAGGAATCTACAATACCTATTGGGGGAGGAAAAAATGCCGGGATACTCAGACGGCAAAATGGTTAAGGTGAATTTCCCTGCTACAAAGATCAGTGGTGCTGGAAAGATAGAAAAAAGGACCTTTCCAGTACCCAAAACACGTATTAATACCCTGGCATTTTTTAGCTAAAATGACCAACTTTGTTAGTATACCCTTTCCTGAAAGGTATCCCTCTTATCTATTCTTCACCAAAACCAAAAACAATGGGAAAGTTGAAAAATCACACCTCTGAAAAAGCGATTAAAAAGCTTATCAAAAAAGCCCGCAAAGACAAAGGTTTTATCAAGCTTTTGGAAGCATCTCTTAAAAAAGCCAAAAAACAAGGAAAACAACTGGATAAAGCCCTTTTTAAAGCCCTCGAGTGGCCCACCAAATTCAAGGACTATATTAAATACTTAGAGGATTTTGCAGTGTGGATCCCTCGTCAAAGTGATGATCCTGCCTGGCTCAAACCTGACACTGATCAGCACCAGGAAGTATATGATCGTCTTTGCCACTTTTACTGGCTCGTAGATCAGGAAGTAGGCAAAAAGAAAGTCATTGTTGAAGAGATCGATTGGTTCAGTAAATGGCTGGTGGCCTATGCCCGGGCATGGGGAAGTTCTTTGGATACTACCGATTCTTTTAATGATGATGTCCTCGAATCTT
>QQUB01000519.1 GCA_008501835.1 Bacteroidota bacterium | reverse complement strand
TCGTCGTCACCAAGGTAGAGAGTCTTTTTTTGACAGTGATCCAAGAAAGTGAGTGCCCTTATAACCGGCACGGAATATTTGCCGCTATGTTTTTTGTAAAAGGCAGTCTGATGAAGAGCTCTTTCGATGGATATGCTATGTTGAGCTTCAAAACTCAATTTTCTCAGGCGTTGAATTCTGGGGTTCATACCTGGCCCAATGGCATTTTCATTTCTCGGTTCGTAGAAATTGCCTTCAGCAGCAGCCTTGCGTTCCGGATTGGTTTGACGGTCGGTTTTACCGATGATCTCTTTGACAGTTTGCATGTGTTTGAAATTTGGATGGAACCACTACAGCAGGGTAGTGGTAGGAATAAAAAAGACAAGTATTCAGGGAAGGAGTGTTATCGATAGAACATCCAGCATTCAAACAAGCATTTATAGCTTTTTATCGCAAAATGTAGGTTCAAACCCATGTTGAAATGGTTTGTACAAAATTAGGAAAATTGTCTTGGAAAAACAAGGTTGGGAATTTAGTTCCAAGGGTTTAAAATGTTCAAGTGGTTCAAGGGGTTTAAGTTAGAAAAACTATTTTTTGGAAAAATAGTTTTTCTGGGGAGGGTTTTCCTTCGACCAAGGTGTCGCCTTCCCACCCTCAAGCCAGGCCAAGGCAAAACCTTGGATAAGCTTTCTTTGAATTTCTGCTAACTGTTACTGGTACTGGTACTGCCAACTGTTACTGGTACTGGTACTCCAGACTGAAGACTGTCCACTGCAGACTGAGGACTGAAGCCTAGCTCAACACCCTCACGATCTCCTCAATATGCAACTTCTCCTGTGTGCCTTCCGTCATGTTTTTAAGTGTAAGCAGGCCCGTTTCCATCTCATCCCCGCCAATGATCAGGGTGTATGGTACGTTGCGGGAGTTGGCGTATTTCATCTGCTTTTTCATCTTGGCAGGTTCCGGGTAGAGGTCGGCGTTTATACCGGCTGCCCGCAGGTTACCTAGTGTTTTAAAAGCGAAGTTGTGCGTCTCATCATCAAAAGCGATCAGCAATACTTTAAGGGCTGCAGCATCCTTTTTAGGGAAGAGATTTAATTCCTGCATTACGTCGTAAATACGTTCGGCTCCAAAAGAAACTCCTACACCGGAGACATTTTTCAATCCAAAGATACCGGTAAGGTCATCATAACGGCCACCGCCGCCGATACTACCCATCTTTACGTCTTTGGCAGTGACTTCGAAGATGCATCCGGTATAATAGCTGAGTCCCCTGGCAAGGGTGATATCAAATTTTACATCATTTTTAGCTGCATCCGTATTCAGGAATTGCATGACCTTTTCGATCTCCTCAACGCCTTTCCGGCCTGTTTCGCTTTCGCTGAAAATAGCTTTAAGGCCATTCAGGGATTTGGTTTCCAAAATGGCATTGACACGATCCACAGCTTCGTTGGAGATACCGCGCTTCAGCATTTCCTCGCGGATACCCTTTGGGCCGATCTTATCGAGTTTGTCGATAGCGATGGTCATGTCCATGAAGTTGTCGGTGATCCCGGCAGCTTCTGCGATCCCGGCAAGGATTTTCCTGTTGTTGAATTTGATGGTTACTTCTATCCCAAGCGCTGCAAAGACCTCATCGTAAATCTGGATGAGTTCTGCTTCGTACATGAGTGAGTCAGAACCCACTACATCTACATCACACTGGAAAAATTCCTGATATCGCCCTTTCTGAGGACGGTCTGCCCGCCAGACCGGCTGGATCTGGTATCTTTTAAATGGAAAAACCAGATCGTTTTGGTGCATCACTACAAAACGTGCAAAAGGAACTGTCAAATCGTAACGGAGCCCTCTTTTGGAAATAGAAGGAACGATTTTATTGGAATCGAGATGTTCCAGGGCTTCCTTATTTGCTTTGGCAAGAAAATCCCCATTGTTCAAAACCTTAAAAAGTAATCTGTCTCCTTCTTCACCATATTTTCCGGTCAAAGTGGAAAGGTTTTCCATAGCCGGTGTTTCAATAGGCTGGTAGCCGTACTTGACGAACACCTTTCTAATTATATCAAAAATATAATTACGACGGTTGACCTGCTGAGGAGTAAAATCACGAACACCTTTTGGAGTAGACGGTTTCAACTGATCTGAATTTTGTGTTGTAAATAAATTTGTTTGTTGCGGGTAACGGGTTGCAAGTTGTCAGTGGAAGTATTTAACGCGCAAATCGAAACACGTAACTCGTAATCTGCAGTTTTTTAAAACGCAGAATTAAATTGCTTGAGGAACCTCACATCGTTCTCAAACATCAGTCGGATGTCTTCGATCTGGTACTGAAGCATTGCCTGACGTTCAATTCCCATACCGAAGGCAAAACCGGAATATTTATCCGGATCGATTCCGCAGTTCTCGAGAACATTCGGATCCACCATCCCACAGCCCATGATCTCAAGCCAGCCGGTTCCTTTGGTGATTCTGTATGCATTTTCATCCTGCAATCCCCAGTAAACGTCCATTTCCGCACTTGGCTCCGTGAACGGGAAGTAGGAAGGGCGCAAACGGATTTCCTTATCCGGTCCATACATTTCACGAGTGAAGTAGAGCAGCGTCTGCTTCAGGTCGGAGAAAGATACATTTTCATCAATATAAAGCCCTTCCACCTGGTGGAACTGACAGTGAGAGCGGGCAGAGATGGTTTCATTACGATAAACCCTTCCAGGAGCAATGATTCTGATCGGAGGCTTTTGTGAAGTCATCACACGTGCCTGAACGGAAGAGGTATGCGTGCGCAAAAGCATGGAAGGGTCATTCATCAGATAGAATGTATCTTGCATATCTCTTGCCGGGTGGTCTTC
>QQUB01000869.1 GCA_008501835.1 Bacteroidota bacterium | reverse complement strand
CTTCAGTCCCGCTGTTCGTTAAAACCTCCAGGTTTTACACGGACCAAGGCGGAGGACTCCTGTCCTCCTACCTAACCAAAGTAATACTCCCCGACTTAACCTTTTGCGGCAAATCAACAAAATGAAAACTGATCTGATAAACATATACCCCGGCAGGAAGTGACTCTGATTGCATTTTGCCATTCCATCCCTGTCCTGGATCGTTGGTTTCAAAAAGCAACTCTCCCCATCTGCTGAAGATACTCAGGGTATAGTTTTCAAGGCTACAATTGGATAGCGGCAAAAAAATATCATTCCTGCCATCGTCATTTGGGCTGAAGACATTAGGAATGTATATATCACAAAGGACACAGTTTTCGTAATCGACAATGATATTGGAGTGATCATCTCCGCAATCAGTAGTTACGGTGACATCATAAATCCCGGGGGTGCTGACAAGGAAATTGGGAGCCACAGAGCCGTCCTGCCACAGGTATGTGGCATCAGGAAAAAAGGCATCCAGCAATAAAGTCCTTTCCAGGCAAAGAGTAGTATCATTGCCCAAGGCAACGGAGGGTGAACCGTTAAACTGAAACAAGACTGTATCTGCATCAGAGCCACAATGATTGGAAACTTCTACCCAATAATCACCAGAGGTTGTAACCAACTGGAATGGCGTAGTTGAATTATCCTGCCAAAGAAAATTATCAGTTGTTCCGGAAACATCAAGGGTAATGCTATCACCATCACAAGCCGTGACATCTGCCCCTAGATCTACTTGTGGAAGGCTGGTATAGCTAACCGAAATATCATCCATTTCCGAACCGCAATCATTGTAGACCTCCACAGAATACGTACCAGGTTGTTCAATGGTGAATGTAGGGTTTGTCGAATTATCCTGCCACAAATATTCAACATTGCTGGCTGTTACATCAAGTGAAAGTGTTTCTCCATCACAAAGATCTACATCCTCTCCCAGGTCAATAGATTGAGGAGGGGAGAGATAACTCACATTTATTGATTCAGTCAGCATTCCGCAATCATTCTCAACATGAACGGAATAGCTTCCCGTTTGTGTCACCAGGAATTGAGCATTGTTGGAACCATCCTGCCAAAGATATGTGGCATTTTCAGTAGATGCATCCAGGACCAGCGTTTCACCATCGCAAAGGGAGATGTCGTTACCAAAGTCGAAATTGGGCGGATTAGTGTAATTAACAGTAATTTCATCCGTTTCTGATCCGCATCCATTGAAAACTTCAACTGAATAAGTGCCGGGTTGTGTTACCAAAAAAGTCGAGCCGGAGGACCCGTCCTGCCATAAATAATTCACATTGTTTGCTGTAGCATCGAGCAACAAGGTTTCACCCTGACAAAGGCCAGCATCCATTCCCAGGTTTACCGGTTGTGGCTGAGATCCAAAGGAAACGTTAATGGTATCTGTCAGGATTCCACAATCATTGGTAATCTCTACCCAATAACTCCCCGCTTGCGAAACCGTCAATTGTGAATCGGAAGACCCGTCCTGCCAAAGATAAGTTGAATTGACAGTTGAAGCATCCAGGGTTAAAGTGGTGCCATCACATAAGATTACATCAGGACCAAAACTGAATGTCTGGGGAAATGAGTCGCAATCCTGGCAGCTTTCGCAAAAAGAATTTATCAATCCGGAACTTCCATCTATGCCGGAGTGGATCAATATCCAGTTATGGCCGGCCTGGGCCAGTGTGGCTGTAAAAGAAAAGGTATGGGTTTCCCAGTCGTATCCGACGGCCGTCATCAATCCAAGGTCGGTTGCACCATTTATTGTAGGACTGTCATGAGTGTAAAAAGTAGGTGCAAATACTCCATCGCTTCCAACCCCATGACTTACATAGGTGATTGAAAAAGAATAGGTTTGTCCGGCAATTAAGGATTCACTCAACCGTAAACCAAATCCTTCTCCACCACTCGTCCAGGTCTGTCCGTTTCCAATAAAAATGGCACGGCAACCCACTCCGTCTCCGGGAGGAGCAAGGGTCAGATTAGCCGTGGGCCATCCCCCGATCCAATCAGTGCCTGTCCATTCAAGCACATCTGCTTCGATGGAGGAATTATTGGCCAGGTCAGCGGAGGAGATGAAATCTGTCCCCACATCAACACTGGTGAAACAGGTGTCGATGATCTCCTGGGCGTATGAAAAATAAGTGAAAAAGATTAGGATTGTGGAAAGCGCGTATTTACTCATTATTTGAATGTCAATTAGGGTTTGCGTTTTTATTAAACGGAATAAAGATAGGGGATTTGTGGGAATGTGGAAAAGTGAAGGAATATTGGGAAGAGAAAACGGGGCAGAATATCGAACGCCGAATTTCCAATATCCAATGTAGAATTAAAAAAGGCCTGCCGATCGGCAGGCCTTTTTGGAATAAAATTATAGTCTGGATAAGCGTAGTTAGCTTACCTAAATAGCAGCATTCAAGCCGTCAAAAAGTCAGTGCCTTGAATTGGATTCGGCAGCGGTTGGGTAATGTTCCACATAGCTACTATTACTTTATATATTAGGGTTCGGTTTAAAAAAAACGCGAGGGGTAGGTAAGAATAAATTTAATGATGCGATATGCTATTGTAATCAAAAAAGATTACAATATTATTAACTCTTTAAAATCATACAAAATGAGTATTTATTTAGATCAATTGAGTCCTTCCATGGCTGATGAAGTTGAATTAAAAGTCAAATTGGACTCCTTCGAGGAACTGGAAACAGTTAACACCAAAAGTATTTATTCCCTTCTGAATAACCTCGATAAAGGTGATAGTTCAAGTCGTAAACCAAGACGATGGAAAATTCGTATTGTCATCACAATTGAAAGAGACTAGTGAATGGTTTTTTATTGAACTAAGCCAATAAATCACTTTAAATTTTAGCCCGTTGCAATTGCTGCGGGCTTTTTTATAAAATCAAACGAACCAATAATAAAGAAAATGAAAAACAGGAGTAAAAGATTAAGGTTGTGGAAAGCGCGTATTTACTCATTATTTGAATGTCAATTAGGGTTAGTGTTTTTATTAAACGGAATAAAGATAGGGAATCTGAGGGAATGGTGGGGAGGGGTGGATTAATGGAACGTTGGAAACAGGGCAGAATATCGAACACCGAATTTCCAATATCCAATGTAGAATTAAAAAAGGCCTGTCTTACGACAAGCCTTTTTTGGCGGAGGAGGAGGGATTCGAACCCCCGATACGCTCACACGTATGCCGGTTTTCAAGACCGGTGCATTCAACCGCTCTGCCACTCCTCCATGAGTGTGCTTTTTTTAGCGGTTGCAAAAGTACATTGCTTTTTGATAAAATAAAAGATTTATGTGGAAAAAAGTTCCTTTTTTTTCAAGAGTAAAAGGGAAAGGTAGGAAACGTTGGGAAAATGAAATTGACTTGAAGGTATTTATTTCCTTTTTTATGCATTATAGACTTGTGTGTTATTAACTATCCATTGATTCTCCGCCCCTGGAATTGTCCCCAAATTAGAGCAAACATATTGCGTGCCTACAGCACGGGAGGTTTTCTTTCAGGTTGAGTTTACCCATAGAGTCGTCCCGCTGGGACTAAAAGTTACTTGAATACAACATGAAACAATATTGGAGTGCATAGTGCATGGTGCAAAGTGATGAGTGCAGAATTGTACATCCCTATTAGAGTTTTAAACCTATCTCCATCTCCCTCTTAATGACTGAAGACTGTAGACTGAGGACTGGTACTGCCAACTGGTACTATTCCTCCGTCGCCGCCCTTCGCAACCGATCATTAATCGCCCTTCCCAATCCCTCTTCCGGCAACAACTCCGCTAAAATGATCTCAGGTTTTAGTTTATCAAGTTTACGCATACCTGAGAAGAGATGACGAGCTGCTTCGGTAAAATCTCCTTTTTCCGACAAGGTAATGTGGAGGTCTTTATCTATATCACCATATTGCTTTTGGAAGGAAATAACACCTATTTTCCTACCCTGATGTTTAGCGATCAGTTCCTCAATGTTTCCAAGAATAACAGGGCACCCAGGAGCATAATGACTTTTCAACATCCCGGGACTTTGTGGATTGGAGGTCGAATGTTCCTTTACCTGAACAGGTCCTATGAGGTTTTCAATGTCTTCAATGGCCAATCCGCCTTTTCGGTAAATAGTGGGAATACTATTTTCAAAACCAAAAATTGTACTCTCAACACCGACATTACATGAGCCACCGTCAAGTATATAATCAACTTTGTGGCCCAATTGATCCTCAACATGCTGAGCTGATGTTGGGCTGATGTAGCCAAATGGATTGGCACTTGGGGCAGCTAATGGGAAAGGCAGTTGAGAAAGTAAGGCTTGGGTCAGAGGGTGTTTTGGTATCCTGATGGCCACATTGGGTAAACCGGAGGTGACGATGTCGGGAATGATATTTTTTTTCGGAAGTAACAAAGTCAATGGCCCGGGCATAAAGGCATCTGCAAGAATTTTGGCCTTTTCCGGTAGTTCCTTCGCAAACTTTGTAATGGAACTAATATCTGCCGCATGAACGATAAGGGGATCAAACGAAGGCCGGTTTTTGATGGCAAAAATCTTGGCAACGGCCTTTTCATCAAAGGCATTAGCCGCCAGTCCGTAAACAGTTTCTGTTGGGATGGCTACCACTTCTCCGGAGATTAGAAGTGATTTAGCAGTATGTAAATCAGTTCCTGTCATGTTTGGTTTGTAATGTATCCGATAAAACTGCAAAAATGGGAGTTTTGTTTGGAGTTTTTTAGGCTAAAAGAAATATTTTCGTCCGAAGGCTGTTTTTTAAAGGAATCGTTCAAAATTATATGTTATTTAATTTGAACTATTACTTATAAAGAAATTATTTTGGTTTTCTTTGATCATTGTGTTTATATTTGTTCAAACATCCACGAACATCTCCTAAAAAGGAATTATATTTAATTCTTTATTAAACTACCTTCAAAACGCCCTTCCGGATTGAGTATTACAGAAGTGGTATCTCTCAATGGCTAATGGAATTATGAGGCAGCAATTTGGAAGTGAGCATAATCTCATTTAAATAAAACACTTTTCGTGAACCCTGACCGCCTGTAAATGGTGGAAGGAAACCTTTTGAATATTAAACTTGACCTTGTTGAGGCAATACTATTATAATTACACACCAAAATCATCCGCATTGATGAAAAGAATTTTTACAAATCTTACACCGCTCTTATCGTCTGTTTTGGTTTTGTTTTTCCTAACCTTGAATTACAATTCCACCGCCCAGGATGTTATTATGTCCAATACAACCCTGAGTACCTGTGGAGGAATATTTTTTGATCCAGGAGGTTCAGCCGGTAATTATGGAGCTAATGAATCCATTACCATGACGCTGTGCTCCGATGGTAGTACAGGAACACATATCCAACTCATTTTCCTGGATCCGCAATTTGGAGCAGGGGATGATCTCTGCTTTTTCGATGGCCCTGATGATTCAGCACCACAATTGTCATGTGCCAGTGATTTTGGTAATGGAAATTCCTACATCATTCAGGCCACTGCTGCCAACCCCAGCGGTTGTTTGACCCTGGTATTTACTTCTGATGGAGCAGGAGAGGCTGCCGGTTGGGGTGCAGATATCAACTGTATTGCTGCCTGCCAGAATATTTATGCGGAACTGACCAGTACAGATCCTCCAATTATGCCTGCTGATACGGGGTATATGGATGTCTGCCAGGGGGAACGCGTTTATTTTACTGCCCAGGGGCTGTATCCACAGAATGGTGTTGTTTACGAACACTCGGATTTTACTTCCGAATTCCATTGGGATTTTGGTGATGGTGCAACCTCTGTTGGACCTTCTGCCAGCCATATTTACAATACCGAAGAAGGTTTTACGGTTCAATTGACCATTATTGATCAGTTCGGTTGCAGAAGTCTGAACTCCCTCAATCAGCGGGTCAGGGTTTCCACTACCCCTGATTTTCAGCTGGAAACCATTGATCCCATTTGTGTGGGAGATACGATAAATCTTGGTGGAACTGCAGACACGGTTCATTATGCCGGGCACAATGTTTCGGCTATTCCGGTTCAGGGAACCTTTGTGAAGGACCCTATTGTTTGTGACTCCTTACCCTTACCGGATGGAACTGGCGTGGCCTATGTTTCAACCATCAATTATACACAGTTTACCCCAGGAGCAATCCTGACAGATATCAATGATCTTATCAGCATTTTTGTGAACATGGAACACTCCTGGATGCGGGACCTTGAGATCTCCCTCACTTGTCCGGATGGAACAGAGGTTATTCTGCATGATCACCCGGGAAATTTTGGTGGAGAGGTATTTTGTGGTATTCCATTTGAAGGAGACACAGGAGCTAATCCATCACCTGGTGAAGGCTGGGATTATTTTTGGACCCCGACGTCGACCAATGGTACCTGGATTGAATATGCCAATGCCACCGGGGTGAATACACTTCCATCACAGGATTATGAAGCCTTTGATGACCTTGAAGACCTCATTGGATGCCCATTGAATGGTAACTGGTCGATCTCTGTTGAGGATCTTTGGGGAGCGGATAATGGATATATTTTCTGTTGGGGTGTCGAATTCGCCGAACACCTGTTCCCGGAAATAGAAACCTATACTCCCGGAATCGACACCTTTGGCTGGGCCTATAATCCACTGATTTTTGAACAGATTCACATGCCTCCACTGGATTCTATCGTAACCTCACCCCAGAATGCAGGAACAGCCGCATTTACTTTCTTCGTTCAGGATTCCTTTGGCTGTACTTATGAAGTGCCTCTTGCAGTTGAGGTGCTTCCTGAAACGCATCCGGATTGTCATAATTGTGATGAGAATGTTAGTATTCCAAACGATGTGGTTATTTGTGAAGGAGATACGGTTGCATTTGATATCAGTACTGCTTTAAACCTGGAGACGCAGGTGACTTTTGAATCTGTTCCATATTATGAAATTGGATTCTCTAATCACCCGCCAAGTGACCCCTATAATTCAACCATAAACGTAAATAGTGTGGCGCCGCCTCAAATAGCGAATGCCGCTCAACAAATAGAATCGGTTTGTTTCGATCTTGAAACAGACTATGACGGGGACATGCAGGTATTTCTGCAGGCTCCGTCCGGTGAAATGCTGGAATTAACCACAGGCAATGGAGGTAGTGGGGATAATTTTACCAATACTTGCTTTACTCCGACAGCAGTGATGCCAATTAGTGCAGGTTCAGCTCCATTTACCGGGAATTTCCAGCCAGAAGGAAGCTGGACTGATCTCAACGGAGCAGATATGGAAGGTACCTGGACACTTTTGGTAGGAGATCAGTTTGGATTTAATGAAATGGGTATTTTGAATTCATGGTCCATCACCTTTAATTCCATGAATTCCATTACTTATGATTGGAGTCCTAACTTTAACATTAGCTGTACAGATTGTCCGGATCCTGAAGTATTTCCATCCACTTCCACGAGTTACATCGTTGAAGCAGAGGATCAATATGGCTGTATTAATCTCGATACGATCCAGGTAGATGTAGTTACGGAAGTACCTGCACCGGATGTTTTCTGTTCCTCTATTGGTAATGGGCAGTTATCTTTTTCATGGCCGGCGAACCCCGGAGTCAGCTCTTATAATGTCAATATTATTATCAATGGCACACCATCTGGATGGCAGACAGGTGTTACCGATAATCCATATATCGTTTCAGGATTAAACTTTGGAGATGAGGTGACCATGGAAATCCAGGTGAATTCATCTGGTACCGGAATAACCTGTGATGTTGCTACCGGAACCACAACCTGTACCTATACTGAATGTGGACCTGATGACGAGATACTTATCGATTCCGTGGTGATCAATCATGTGGCCTGTTTTGGAACTGAAACGGGGTCTGCGACTATTTATCCTTCCAACGGTTTCGAACCCTATAATTATGCTTGGAATGATCCCGATATGCAGGTGTTGCAAACAGCTTCATTCCTTCCAGCCGGCACCTATAATGTTACCATTACGGATAACATTTATTGTATGACGGAAGTTGAAGTCATCATTACAGAACCGGAAGCGTTGACACTCGCAATTGATGGTGAGGATGCCAGTTGTTTTGGTTTTTTGGACGGTACAGGCACGGTCACTCCATCAGGCGGTACAGCCCCCTATGATTATGTCTGGGATAATGGAGAGATGACCCAATCCGTAGACAACCTTGGGGCAGGAATGCACCAGGTAGAAGTAACGGACGCCAACGGATGTATGGAATCCATCGATCTGATGACGGGCCAGCCTGCTACAGCGGTTACAGTAATGGTTGATCAATCTTTCAACGGCTGTAACGGTGAAAATGATAATGAAGCTACAGCTGTCGGTGGAGGTGGAACCGGACCTGGATATACTTATCAATGGAGTGATAGCCAACAGGGAGCAACTGCCGTGGACCTAAGTCCCGGAATGATCTCCGTGACGGTTACAGATGAGAATGGTTGTAGTGCTGAGGCAACGACGGATCTTGCAGATCTCGAATTACTTTACGGAGATATTATTATCAGTTTGCCAACCTGTAATGGTTACCCTGATGGTAGCCTTGGTGTTAATAATTTTGGTGGAGGTGCCGGTGTTGACGGAGAGGAATCTGATTATAGTTTTTCATGGAATAACGGAGATTCCGGTGTAGTGACAGAAAACGTTCTTGGAGGCACTGATTATGAGGTGACTATTGCAGATGCCAATGGTTGTTTTGTGGTGGTTTCAAGGTATTTGCCTGATCCTGATCCGTTATTATTTGAAGTTGTTGGAGATGATGCTAACTGTTTTAATGCCAGTGATGGTTTTGCTTCTATTTATAATATTACGGGTAACCAGGGAGATGTAACCATTCTTTGGGATGCTTTAGCAGGAAGTCAGGAAACCCTGGTTGCTGAGAATCTTTCCAATGGAACCTATAGTGTTACTTTGACTGACGAAAATGGTTGTCAATCAAGTCAAACAGTGGATATCGATCATCCTACGGAGCTTGAAATAACCTATAATACGGATGATAACGAATGTTTCGGCGATGCCAACGGATCGATCGAGACTTATGTGTCCGGAGGAACACCGGGTTATGTCTATGCCTGGCCGACCACGGAAAATACACCAAATATTGAAAACCTGGCTGCGGGAACTTATGAATTGACGGTAACGGATGAGAGTGATTGTGTCTTGCAGGTTCCAATAGAAATTGAACAACCAGATCAATTGTATGCCGATATTGCCGTCGAAGATGTCACTTGTTTCGGTGACCGTGACGGAACAATTTTTGCTTCTCCGCAGGGAGGTGTTCCACCGTATCAATTCAGTCTAAACAACAGTGATTATGTTGGATCTTCAACGTTGATTGGTCTGACTGCCGGTCATTACAATATCTTCATGCGGGATGCTAATGGCTGTATGTATATCACTGATGCCACCATTGCAGAGCCTGAGGAATTTATGGTTGATGCCGGTCCGGATGTAACCATCCAGTTGGGTGAACAAATTCAAATAGAAGCCACTTCAGAAAATGGAGTAGGAGAGGTGATGTATGTTTGGTATCCGCCTTACGACAGTACCATGACTTGTGAAGAATGTATTGCACCGATCTTTTATCCTGAAAATACACTGATCTACGAGCTGTACGGTGTTGATGAGAATGGTTGTGAAGATACAGACCTGTTGACGATTAATGTAGCCAAGCCAAGGTCGGCAATGGTTCCAACAGGGTTCAGTCCCAATAGTGACGGGGTTAATGATGTATTACAGGTTCATGGCTTGCCTGGCACAATCGTTAAGGTCTTCAGGGTTTATGACCGATGGGGAGAATTATTGTACGAAAATTATGATTTTGAGGTGAATTCCGGAATAGGTTGGGACGGTACCTTTAAAGGGGAACAACTACAAGGAGGGGTTTACCTGTGGAGCATGGTTGTCGAGTACCCTTATGACAAAGAAACCGCTGAATTGATGGGAGAAACCACTTTAATTAGATAAAAAACAGGTTGTCTGGAAGGAATTAGTAATTTAAAACCGCAAAATGTAAAATGTAAAATGAAGAAGTTGGTTGAAGCCGGACGAGCGTTATTCTTTCAATTGTTGATTTCTAAGGCTCAAATTTATTAAACAAACCTTTAGAACTCTATTTTGAGAAAAGAATTCACTCAGTTTTACATTTTGCATTCTGAATTTTTCATTTTACATTCAAAAGGTCCTTCCTGGTAACACCTTTGACTTTTGACATAACTATTAATTTTTATAACTATTATGAGACGAATATCTACTTCAGTTAAATTTATATTATTGAATCTGGCCCTGGTTTTGGGGATGAATATTTCTGCGGTGCAGGAAAGTCAGGCTCAGGATGCCCGTTTTGCTCAATTCTATTACGCTCCGATGCAGTTGAATCCTGCGCTTACCGGGGTATTTGAAGGACAGTTTCGAGGTGCGGCCAATTACCGTGAGTTATACACAAGTATATTAGGCTCCAACCCTTTCAGGACGATCTCTGCAAGTTTTGATATGCGTACCAACGTTGGAAGATATGATCATGCCGGTTTCGGGATTTCCGCTTTGAGAGACGAAGCCGGAATTTCAGGCTTTAATCGTACTGATTTCAGTCTGAGTGGTTCGTATCAAAAACAGATGGGTGGTTCGCGTTATAACAGAAGTAATCAATTCCTGGTGGCCGGTGCAAAGTTGGGACTTGGACAACGAGGTTTTGAATGGGAACAACTTTGGTTCACCCAACAGTTTGACCTTAATAATTATAGTGTTGATCAGGGGTTGGATAGCGGTGAAGGCTTTGAGCGAAATACGACGGACCTTTATGTAGACTTTAGCGCAGGTATTTTGTATTACGCTGTTTTTGGAGTGAACCAAAGTCTGTATTTCGGAGGGTCAATGTTTCACTTGAACGAACCAAATATTTCATTCCTTGAAAACCAGGATGAACGGTTGCCAACCAGGTATGTATTACATGCCGGAGGGGAATTCCCCGTAGCAGATAACATCAGTTTGCTTCCAGCAATTGCTTTCATGAGCCAGGGACCTTCCCTGAGTACTACGGTTGGTGCCAATCTTCGCTATTCTCGTCGTGAGTGGCAAGAGGTTGCCATTCGTGCGGGACTGTGGCGCCATGTTGGCAATAAGCTGGACAAAGAGGTGCACCTTGATGCTATGACCTTTTCTGCTATTCTGGAATTTGAGGGGATGAACTTCGGACTCAGCTACGATATTACCACT
>QQUB01000379.1 GCA_008501835.1 Bacteroidota bacterium | reverse complement strand
GGGCCAATGCCTCTATCGGAATAAATGGAACTGTATTAACTAATGTAAATTCCAATGCTCTTGTACTCAGACCTGATTACATAGAGAAAGTAAAAGCTGTAGCGGATGTAATGAGACCATATGGTATCAAGGTTTATTTAACGGCCCGTTTCAGTGCCCCAATAGAATTGGGCAAAATGGAAACGGCTGATCCCCTGTTACCTGAAGTAAAGGATTGGTGGAAACATAAGGTTGATGAAATCTACGAGCAGATTCCTGATTTTGGAGGTTTTCTGGTAAAGGCCAATTCCGAAGGACAGCCAGGGCCTCAAAATTATGGACGAAACCATGCTGATGGTGCCAATATGCTGGCAGATGCCCTTGCTCCATACGGTGGCATTGTGATGTGGAGAGCTTTTGTATACAGCAATGAGGAGCCAGAAGACAGGGCTAAACAGGCTTTTAATGAATTTGTACCATTGGATGGCAAATTCAGGGATAATGTCATGATCCAGGTTAAAAACGGTCCTATTGATTTTCAGCCAAGAGAACCTTTCCATCCGTTGTTCGGGGCGATGGAAAAAACTCCGGTTATGATGGAGTTTCAGATCACTCAGGAGTACCTGGGGCAAGGTACTAATCTGGTCTATCTGGCCCCCATGTATAAAGAAGTCCTTGATTATGATACCCATGCAAAAGGCAGTGGTGCTACCGTTGCAAAAGTTCTCGAGGGCTCTGTCCATAAATATCCAGTAACCGGAATGGCAGGAGTATCCAATATCGGAAATGACCGAAACTGGACGGGACACATCTTTGGCCAGTCGAACTGGTACACCTTTGGCCGACTGGCATGGAACCCGGAACTAACTTCTGAGGAAATGGCTGAAGAATGGATCAAGATGACTTTTTCCAATGATCAGGCAATTGTGGCCAAGGTGAAAAATTTGATGATGGGTTCCCACGAAACCTGTGTGAGATATTCCACCCCACTAGGATTGAATCATATTATGGCCAGTGGGCATCACTATGGTCCTGGACCCTGGGTGGATAATATGCCTCGTGCAGATTGGAATTGTACGTATTTCCACAGAGCAGATGAGCAGGGAGTAGGGTTCGACAGAACTGCTTCCGGAAGCAATGCGGTCGACCAATATTTTCCACCTGTGCAGAAGACTTTTGCCTCCAGAGATTTGATCCCTGATAAATATTTATTGTGGTTCCACCATGTTGGCTGGAGTGATCAACTTGCGTCTGGTAATACCCTTTGGGAAGAATTATGTTATACCTATTATCAGGGAGTTGAAGAAGTCAAAAATATGAAAACAACATGGGAGACATTGAGCCATGTCATTGATAAACAAAGATTTGAAGAAGTTAATATGTTACTGGAAATTCAGGTGGAAGAGGCTATCTGGTGGCGAAATTCCTGCCTTTTGTATTTCCAGACCTTTTCTAAAATGCCGATTCCGCATGATTTGGAACAACCGGATAAAACACTGGAGTATTACAAAAATCTATCTCATCCATATTCTCCGGGAATTCGTCCACGGTGGTAATGGAAGTATTGAAATTTTACCAAAAAAGATCCTGAATAATGAAAAAGATAACGGGTTTAATAATAATGGTTTGTTTGGTTTTTTCAGCAATGTACTCTCAGACAGCAGCCATTCCACACTTGAAAACACAAGGCAATACGACTCAGTTAATGGTTGACGGGCAACCCTATTTGATCCTTGGTGGTGAACTTGGAAATTCGACCTTTACCAGTGTGGAAAATATGGCTCCGGTCTGGCCAAAATTAAAGACCATGAACCTGAATACCATTTTAGCTCCTGTGTTTTGGGAACTCATTGAGCCGACAGAAGGGGATTTTGATTTCAAACTGCTGGATGAACTCATTTTTGAAGCCAGAAAACATGAGTTTAAACTGGTGTTGTTATGGTTTGGATCCTGGAAAAACAGCATGTCGAGTCATGCACCGGCCTGGGTGAAAATCAATGATGAGAAATATCCCAGGATCAAGGATGAAAACGGTGTTAGTCATGAAATTCTAACCCCGTTCAGCAAGGAAAATTTACAGGCTGATCTGAATGCTTTTAAGGCCTTGATGCAACACGTCAAAGATATTGATAGCCAGGAACATACGGTTATTTTGATTCAGCCTGAAAATGAAATTGGCATGTTGCCATCAGCCCGGGATTATCACCCGTTAGCCAATAAAAATTTCCATCAAAAGGTTCCAAAAGATCTCCTTAAATACTTAGAAAAAAATAAAGATGATCTGGTTCCTGAATTTCATGATGTCTGGAAAGAAAATGGTTTCAAAACTTCCGGAACCTGGGAGGAGGTTTTTGGAAAAGGCCTGCATACGGATGAAATCTTTATGGCATGGTATTATGCTGTTTTTACCAATGAGCTTGTGGAAGCAGGTAAGGCTATTTATCCTTTACCTATGTTTGTGAACGCTGCTTTGAACAGACCAGGTAGAAAGCCGGGTGAATATCCAAGTGCGGGCCCTTTGCCTCATTTGATGGATGTATGGAAAGCTGGCGCTCCTGCCATAGATTTCCTTTCTCCTGATTTTTATAACCCAAGATTTGAGCACTGGAACGACCTTTATACCAGACAAAACAATCCCTTATTTGTTCCGGAACACCGGTTTGACCATACGGTAGCAGCAAAAGCTGCATTTGCCATTGGGCATTATGAGGCTATAGGTTTTTCACCGTTTTCTATTGAATCGAAACCGGCACCCGAAGAAGAAGAACTTGGGAAAATGTATGACCTTCTTGATCAATTAACTCCATTAATCACCGAGAATCATGGAAAAGGAAGGGTAGAGGGGGTTCTGCTGGATAAAGAAAAACAGGAATCGAAACTGGTATTTGGAAAATATGAATTTACAGTTAAACATTCCTACACTACAGGTTGGGATGCAGAAGCCCAAAAACACAAGGATGATTGGATCCCCGCCGGAGCAGTTTTTATTCATACGGATGAAAATGAATTTTATATTGCTGGAAGTGGGGTGGTCGTGACCTTCAAAAACCTGGAAGATTCAAATATGAAAGTCGGGATATTGAAAAATGAAGAAGGCAGTTTTAAAAATGGGGATTGGAAAGTTCTAAGGCATTTAAACGGTGATCAAATCCACCAGGGGCGCCACATCAGGATATTCCGGGGGAATTATGTAATTCAGCGATTGGCTTTATACGATTATAAAAAATAAACGGCATGAGAATTTCTTTCATAGTTTTTTTACTGTTTCCTTTTTTGTTAACCGCTCAAATTGAAATAAGCAATGTTCAGGGAAATGCTGGTGAAAAGTTTGCAGTGGTAAGCAAATCCTCCTCGGCTCTGATTTATTACAATTCCACAGAAAATGCTTTGATCCATAGGGCCGTTGGATTTCTTGCCAGTGATATTGAAATGGTGACGGGGCAAAAACCTGAGGTAACAACAGCTTTTGAAGGGGCTGTTCCAGGCCTTATCATCGTTGGAAGTCTGGGAAATAATGATTTGATTGATGAATTGGTGAATTCCAAAAAACTCGATGTTGCCTCAATCAGAGGGCAATGGGAGCGTTTTATCATACAAACCATTAAGGACCCTATTCCAGGGGTTGAGGAAGCCCTGGTTATTGTTGGAAGTGACCGGCGAGGTACCGCCTATGGAGTATTTACGATCTCTGAAGCCATCGGGGTTTCTCCCTGGTATTGGTGGGCAGATGCTCCCGTGAAAAAAAGTGCAAAACTTTTTATCCAAAATACAAGGTTCGTTTCAAAAGCTCCTTCGGTTAAATATCGCGGAATTTTTATCAATGACGAAGCTCCGGCCCTAAGAAGCTGGGCCTTGGAGAGGTTTGGAGGTTTTAACCATCAGTTTTATGAAAAGGTCTTTGAACTGATTTTGCGAAATAAAGGGAATTACCTCTGGCCAGCTATGTGGGTTCCAAGTGCCTTTGCTGCGGATGACCCTGAAAATGCAAGGCTGGCGGATGAGTATGGAATAGTCATTTCAACAAGCCACCATGAACCGATGATGCGAGCACATGCTGAATGGTACCGGTTTAAGGGAGGGGAATGGAATTATAATACCAATAAGGAAAAGTTACAGGAGTTTTGGAAAGGTGGAGTTGAGCGCATGGGAGATTATGAAAGTGTAGTAACTCTGGGAATGCGCGGTGACGGTGATGAGGCTATGACGGAGGAAACAGCAGTGGATTTATTACAAACCATCATAGCCGATCAGCGGGAAATATTGACGGAAGTAACCGGAAAACCGGTAGAGGAAACCCCTCAGGTGTGGGCCATTTATAAAGAAGTTCAGGATTATTATGACAAAGGTATGCGTGTAGATGACGATATCCTGGTATTGTTTTGCGATGATAACTGGGGGAATATTCGAATATTACCTAAAAAGCAGGACCTTGATCGCAAAGGAGGATTTGGCATGTATTACCACTTTGATTTTGTAGGTGGCCCGGTTTCTTACAGATGGCTGAATGTCACCCAAATAGAACGGGTTTGGGAACAAATGAACCTGGCTTATCAATGGGGAGTTGAAGACCTCTGGATCGTAAACGTCGGGGATATCAAACCGATGGAACTTCCAATCAGTTTCTTTCTTGATTTTGCCTGGGATGCGGATATTGATGCCGATGATTTACCGGATTATTATGTTCGCTGGGCATCACAGCAGTTTGGAGCAAAGTATGCTGAGGAAATAGCAGAGATCTTATCACTTTACACTAAATACAATGCCCGTCGAACACCGGAAATGTTGACCCCGGAAACATACAGTCTGCATAATTACAGAGAAGCAGAAGTAATCCTTGAAGAGTACCAACAATTATTGCAAAAAAGCCAAAGCATCTATGCTCAGCTTCCTGAAACACACAAATCTGCCTTTTACCAGTTGGTACTTTCCCCCGTGGAGCTTTGTAGTAATTTGAACGAAATGTATGTCGCTGCCGGAAAAAATAAAATGTACCTGGATTTAGGAGGTGCCGCTGCTAATTATTATGCAGATAAGGCGAAAGAACTGTTTTTAAAAGATGCCGAACTAACCCGACGGTTTCATGAGGACCTGGAAGGAGGGAAATGGAATCACATGATGGCTCAAACGCATATAGGTTATACTTCCTGGAACAATCCTCCGGTTAATAAAATGCCCGCTGTTTCGTGGGTGCAACCAGCGATAGATGCTCAATTGGGTCTTGTGGTAGAGTACGGTACAAAACTGGATTGGAGTAATTTTGAAATGGAAGGCAGGAAAATTTATGATCGGGCCTTTTTGCCGTTTGACCCCGTAAACGATCAAAATTATTACGTAGAGATTTTCAATAAAGGTGCCCAGCCCCTGAATTACACCATAACTTCAAAAAGTGAATGGATCAAATTATCTAAAGAAACTGGTACTATTCAGTTGGAGGAAAAAGTGTACGTTAGTATTGACTGGAATAAGGCCCCAAAGGGGCGTACAATTGGAGAAGTGGTTATTTCCGGAAAGTCAGGTCGACCCTTTGTTGTTGGTGTTCCTGTTTGGAATGAACTTCAGGAAGTTTCCGGTTTTGTCGAAAATAATGGGGTATTGTCCATTGAAGCTGTAAATTTCACGAATAAGATTGAAACATCAACAATTGGTTGGACGGTAATCCCCAATATGGGACGTACCAACTCTGCTATCACGGTTGAACCTGCCAATGCAGAACCTCAAACTCCAGCAGAGAATACTCCATGCCTGGAATATGAATTTACGGTTTTCGAAGGGGGGGATCTGAAAATCGACACCTATCTATCTCCGACCCTCAACTATAAAAAGGAGGAAGGTCTAAAATATGCGATTGCCATCGATGGTGAAACTCCGCAAATAATTAATATGCATGAAGGGGAATTCCAGCCGGATTGGGAATATCCGGCCTGGTGGAATAATTCGGTTACAGATCACATTAAGAAGAAACAATCGATCCATACAGATATCGAACCTGGAAAGCATGTGCTAAAAGTCTGGATGGTTGATCCCGGTGTTGTTTTTCAAAAATTTGTGATCGATGCAGGCGGGTTGAGGGATAGTTATTTAGGCCCTCCGGAAAGTAAATTTGTTCCTTCGAAATTCTAATTGCCAACAAAAAAAATCATTCCGGGTGACACCATGTCGCCCGGAATGAAATCCTGCCGTTTGTTTAAGCTTTTAGCTTAAATCCGCTTAGGCTAGCCTTAATTTTTTTCAACCTTCGGTAAGCTACCACGCATCCGTTCGAAAAGGGCAGGCAGGAAGCCCTTCTTCATTATACAAATTGGCGTCCTTGGGATTATTGGCCCAGGCATAGCGCACTGCGACAGGGTTTTTAATATTTTTACCGCATACGACTATTTTATCTCCTTTTATTTTGGCTTTTGCCCAAACGAATTTTTTGTCTGCTCCTGCGATGGCGAATTCCTTTAGCTTTCCATCTTTGGATACAAGGCCGCTTCCTACATGATCAAAGGTCAGTATGATCTTTTTTCCCTTGATTTTCATGGATTTATACATTGGACCAGAATAAACCACCCTTTCTTCCTCAAATGCATATTTTTGAGCTGCGAGGCTAATCTTTTTCCTACATCCTTTTTATTCAGCGGGTGGATATCATTCCATTCGCCAATATCGATGGTGACAGCCATGCCGGTGTTGGGTTCAGCAAGTGCTTTTGTTTGTGCTTCCCGAAGTCTTGCCCAGCTGCTTTCCATTGGATGTTCTTCGGCTTTTAAAAAATTGGCTAATTGTACATATAGAAATGGAAAATCTCCCTGTCTCCATTCCTTTCGCCAGTTACGGATCAATGCAGGGAACAATTCGTCATATTCGACAGGAGCTCTTACATTTGATTCTCCCTGGTACCAGATAACCCCCTTTATCCTGTAATTCAGAAACGGAGCGATCATAGCATTGTAAAGTCCCAATGGTTTAAACCTAATGAATGTTTGGCTGGCCAGAGGATCCATTTTTGCACCGACTTTGTATTGCCATGGGCCTTTTAAATCAATGGATTCGGTGGCTGTTTGCATCACATAAGGTTTGTCTGTAAAAAAACCTCCCCGACCACTGTTATTGACAACTCTTATGGTAATGGTATTTTTCCCTTCTTTTAAAACCCCAGGGGGGATGGTATATCTTCTTGGGGGATATTGGTAGGTTATATTCCCTACAAATGTTCCATTGACAAAAGTGGAATCTGCATCTACAATCCGGCCCAGTAGTAATTTTACTTCCTTTCCGATCATGGATTTTGGAACATTCACATCCTTTCGAAACCACAAGGATCCATTCAGTTGACCCAAAGGGCCATCAGCCCAATAACCAGGGATTTCCATAGTTTGCCAGTCTGAAGTCTCCAAATTAGTTGATTTCCAATGTGTTCCCTTGTACCCGGCATCTGTTTCTTCGAGTTTTTTATACCAGTTCCCGCTTCTGGATTGGTCCTCTTGTCTGATTTTTTTGATGAGTTTATCATCCTTGAATTTGACAGCTTCTTTATAATAATCCGGAAAGGCTTTTAATGCTTCTTCACTCAGCCATGCCTCAGCAGGGGAACCTCCCAGGGCAGTGTTTATTAACCCGATGGGCACCTGGTATTTTTGGTGAAGCTCCAGAGCAAAAAAATAAGCCACTGCGGAAAACCGATGAATGCTTTTCGGATGGGCGGCTACCCATTGGCCACCGGAAATATCTTCCTGGGGTTGTTGGAAATTGAATGTTCTTGGAACGTAAAATTGCCTGATGTTAGGATTTTCGCAATTGGCTATTTCGTCAGGGTAGAGCGGGCTGACGCGCTCCATGGTTGTCTCCATGTTTGATTGCCCCGAACATATCCATACATCTCCTATGTATATATCTTTTATTTCAATAGTATTCTCTCCTTTTATTTTCATTTGAAAACCACCTCCTGCCTGCAGGTTTGAAAGAGAAATTTTCCAATTACCTGAGTCATCTGCTACCGTGGTATGGTTTTGGTCCAAAAAAACTAATGTTACCTTTTCACCCGGAGAAGCCCATCCCCAGATTTTGACATCAGCATTTCTTTGAAGAACCATTCCGTCACTGATTAACTTAGGTAATCGAATTTCACTTTTAAGAATGCCTTTGGAAAAAAACAGAATTAGGAGAACAAGGAGTGTTTTAAGTTTCATATTGAATATTTTTTATAAAAATACGCAAAAAATGATTAAAACAATCGATTGTTTTTGCATTTTTGGGGATTGATTTGTATTTATGAGCTATTGGACTGTAAAAGGCTTTTTTGAGATTCTCAAGCTTTTTTTGAAGGCTTTCAGATCTTTTTACGACCTTTTTGCCAGAAGTGGATTAAACAAAACCAACAATGAATTATAAAAAAGTAGCCATCGTAACTGGCGGGGGATCAGGGATAGGTTTTGCCATCGCGGAAAAGTTTACCCAGGAGGGTATTTTCACTTATGTCACGGGCAGAAATCTTGAAAAGCTGCAGGTCGCTGCCGAAAGGTTAGGAGCTAATTGTCGGCCATTTCAATTTGATATGACCTGGCTGGACAAAATACCTGACTTCGTGAACCAAATTGCCAAAGAGCATGGTCGTATTGATGTTTTGGTCAATAATGCGGGAATTAATTTCAAGAATGGTATGCTTGAGTTGTCCGATGAGGATTTTCAGAATGTGATCCTGACAAATTTAACGTCCGTTTTTTCTCTTTCCAGAGAAGTGGCCAAGGTAATGGTGGAAAATGGTTGTGGTAGCATAATAAATATAACCTCGATGACTGCCTTTTATGGAATTCCTAAAGTGGTGGCCTATACGGCTTCCAAGGCGGGATTACAGGGAATGACCAGAGCTATGGCGGTTGATTTGTCGCCTCTTGGTATTCGTGTGAATAGCATAGCTCCAGGATTTATAGAGACTGCTATGACCTCCAAAGCCTTTAATGGGGATCTGCGTCGAAAGCAGAAAGTCCTTGAAAGGACTCCTATGGGAAAGATGGGTACACCAAAAGATATAGCCAATGCTGCCTACTTTCTTGCCTCGGATAACGCTGAATTTATTACCGGGGAGGTTATCAGGGTAGATGGCGGTAATGCCATTGGTTTCTAGGTTTTAATATTTATGTGTCCGAACGGGACTTTAAGGCTATTAAAAAAAACAGGCAAGATGAGTATCATCTTGCCTGTTTTTTTTAATAGCTAGGAATTATCTTTTACTTTTCAATAATCACTGTGGTGATACTGTTTCCTCCCAGATCAACGGCTACTTTTCCTTCAGATACGCTGGCGGTTTTTTCTTCATGATCCAATACCAGGGAGGTTTCATATGCCTTAGCACCTGATACAGATGGTACAGCTACATTAAAATTGATCAGGTCAGTATCCTCGGGATTAATAATAACTGCTACAATTTGATCCTGGCTGCTATAAGCTGTGATCATCAGGTTATTTTCCTTATTTGTACTTTGGCCTACCCTAATAAACCCGGGCCTTATATATTTTGAATAATGAGAAAATGCATAACCTCTTTTTAGCATGTCTCCGTTTACGGTATTTTCTGTTCCATCTCCGAGAAAAGAATAATACCGCTGCAGATACCACCAAATGTAGGCATTCCAGTTGAATTCCATGGCCTCGTGGATGGTTTCAAGCATGTTCATACTTTCATTCCATTTGGTGCTTTCTTCATGGGATGCCCAGGGTGTTGCTCCTGCATTGCCTGTATTCAAATTTAACAGGTATTCGGTCATCCAAATTTCTTTATTGTGTTCTTCCGCAAGGGGGAAGGCTCCTAAACCACTTCCATAAATGTGTCCTGCTACGATATCCAGGTTGTTACGGCATTCGGAATTCTGAAGAAAAGGGTTTGTATACCAGGGATCAAACTTGAAAGACTCCGGAGCCGCAATTTTAGTATTATTAATAAGGTGACCGTAATTCACAATGAAATCGATCATCTGGTTGGATGACCAGTCACAGGATTCATAGGAAACCTGAATATCCGGTTCATTTTGAATTGAAATGGCATAAATATCGATACCATTCTGGTTCATATAGGCAACAAAATCATTGATATGATCTTTAAAAGCTTCATAATTTTCAGGAAGCAGGTAACCACCAATTTCGCTGTTATTATTCTTTAATGCAGCAGGGGGAGACCATGGAGAGGCGAGTATTTTCACTCCAAAATTTTGAGCCTGGGTGACGGACTCCAGAATAAGGGGCCATTCATCGGGGTTGGAAGCAATTCTGACTCTGAAAATACTCAGTCCCAGCTGATTTGGACCCATACCAAAAGCGGTAGGTGCATCTTCAGGCTTGAGGAATTGTGTTCCCCACATTCTGTTGGCTCCTCCAAATCCCGCAATCGTTTGATATGTTGTCTCCAAATCTATGGTTGAAGTGAGCGGAGCAGCTACCGGATTAGGGATTGGATCGTCTTTTCCGCAATTCAGGGCCATTATTAGCATGAAACCGAAGCAGAAATAGCTAAATTCCTTAAGAAAATTCATTTTGAAGGATATTTTTTATGTTTAAAATGGAAGAGAACACTTATTAAGGTTCTCCTGACAAGTAAAATTAGCTGTTTTTTGTTATTTTTTGCAATCGATTGCGTGAAATTCGAAATTTTTATTAGATTAGAGCGAATTTACAATTGGAGGAATTGAAATATATAACAAAGGGTATCATTTGGAAAATTAAATTCTTCTAATCAAAGCGAATTATCAAATTTTATTTTTATGAAAAATTTAGGAATTTACAGACTGATTGCTCTAAGTCTATTCTTGGCTTTAGGCCTGGTAACCGGCGAGCTTATCGGTCAAAATGTCACGGTGACTGGATCAGTTTTTGATGCAGATTCACAAGAGCCTTTGATAGGTGTAACCATTGTCGAAACAGGAACAACTAATGGAACAACTACTGATTTTGATGGACGTTACAGCCTTAGTGTTTCTCCCGGGGCAGAGTTAACCTTTAGTTATATAGGTTACGAATCCCAGGTTGTAGCTTTAGAGGGTAGAAGCATTATTGATGTCAATCTGTCAATTTCTGCCACTGCTTTAAATGAAGTCGTTGTAGTTGGTTATGGTTCTATGGAAAAGAACAATGTTACAGGGGCTATTACAACAATCAAGGTTGAAGACCTTGAAAAAGTACCTGTTCCCAATGCCGTAGAAGGATTGAGAGGGCAGGTTGCAGGTTTGAGAGTTTCACGTACAAACGGACAACCCGGATCAGGGATTACCTTCAGGATTCGAGGTACCAACTCACTGGGTGCTG
>QQUB01000414.1 GCA_008501835.1 Bacteroidota bacterium | reverse complement strand
AGGAGAAGGCCTGTGGGCTTTTAATACTGCCAAGGTTTCACAAAATGAAATGACCACAATAATCGGCAGTAAAGGGCAAATTTCTTTTCCATTTTTTGGCGATCATCATGTTCTTTTAGAAACCGAAAATGAACCTCCAAAAAAATATGAATTCGATATTTCCAAACATATACAAATGCCACTTATTCAAACAATTGTCGATGATCTTCAGGGAAAAGGAACCTGTCCCAGTACGGGAGTGTCAGGAGCCAGAACCAATTGGGTAATGGAACAAATTATCATGGGTAAATAATTCAAGGCTATTCCCCTTGAACCCACAACTTAGATTAACAATAAAAAGCTATAAAAATGTGTACCAGAATTTTTAATCTGTTTCTCCCCTCTCTTTTAATTATTGGCCTGGCATTGCAACTGAATAGTTGTGCTGACACCACTAAAGATCCTAAACAGCAAGAAACCGACACCATTAACTACCCAAGTGATGTCATTTCATTTATGGATGAATGGAGCATTCTTTTAGGCGATGGTACCCGCACGGACAAGTTGGTCAATTTCGCAAAAGAAGACTTTTTTTATGTTACCAATGAGGGCGATACGGACTGGGTCGTTTATAAAACACCTAATTCCGGGGTCACTTCAAGAACTTCCAGCAACACCAGAACGGAATTAGGGCAAATTAAACATTGGACACCTGAAACAGGAGGTAAACTAACAGGTACCTTGAAGGTAATGCATGTTTCAACTTCCGGAGATGCAAGAGTTGCGGCTTCCTACTCGGTGGTTATCGGACAGATCCATAGTGGTGAAGGGCATGAAACCGAACCTTTAAAAATCTTTTACAAAAAATTCCCGGGCCACAAAAAAGGATCGGTCTACTGGAACTATGAAATTAACACCAAAGGTGATAATTCAAAAAGATGGGATTTCTCCACAGCCGTTTGGGGACATGACATGTCTGTCATCGGGCCAAGTCCGGATACCTACCCTGATGAGCCGGAAGATGGTATCGAACTAGGGGAAGAATTTAGCTATGAAATCAATGTTTATGAAGGAATCATGTATCTCACTTTTACCAGTAAAGATCACGAAACGCTCAAGTTCACCAAGAACCTTTTGAAAACAGAATATCCTGCAAAAGCTGATATCCCTCAACAAATTAGAACCTTATACGCTGCAATCGGCCGCGACGGTGTTGAGCGTGAGAATGCTTATACGGGTGAATTACAGTATTTCAAACAAGGTGCCTATAACCAAACCAATGGCAAATCTCCGGAAGACAATATAGTCTGGAGTGCCGGAGCAGAAACCTATGGCGGAGACATTGCCAAACAATATGCTAATGGATGTTATGCAGAAGTGTGGTTCAAAGCAGCAACTGTAGGTGCAGGTACAAAGCCGGAGTGAAATTTTAGTAAGCAAATATGAAAACCAGAAATCTTTTTTTCTCGCTCCTCATTTTTATAAATTTTGGCTGCGATAATTATCATTACAGAGATTGTGAGACATTTTATTATGATTACAACCAATGGCAACCCATAGAGGATCAGGACTCTATGAGATTTAGTAAGAATGGGAATGAGGTCATTACATTTGTACTGGATTCAATCATATTGAGTGAACCCTATGAAGAAGGATATATCGGAGGCAATTGTTGTGAAAATGAACCTGAAACGGTCATTTGCAGAATGACGGGTACTTTCCTTTTCCATTGTCAGGATTTAGGAATTGATTTGATGTTTGATTATAAGCAAATTGAAATTTATGAACAGCCTATTGAGGAACAAACCATCGAAATCTGGTATTATTTCAAATTGGAGTCCGATGCCATTCACAGTTTCCTTCATAGATTTACCATTGAACCAGAGTATGCCCCAGTAAATAGCCAGGAAATAATCTATGATTCTATTACCCTAAATGATATTGTGTACTACGATGTCATTGAGTCTCAAATTGATACGAATACCCTTAATGTCGAGACGGACATTTCATTTTGGAAATTGATGGCTAGCAGGGGAAAAGGTCTGATCTATCTCGCGGATCAAAATGGGAATGAATATCATATAATTGAATAGGTAGTCCTTCTTTCACCTCAGGCAATAAGTATAAATACTTCAGCATTTGTACTTGTCTTAAATTAAATGAAAACACAGGTAAATTATATTAAATTAGAACCTGCGTTTGCCGGTTGGCAGCCACAAACCCACCTGATTTGACAGATAATAACGGATTTGTTTTTTAATTCGGTATTAGACCCTTCCAAAACACTTTGGGGACAATACCAAAATTTTTGACGAAATGAAACATCACACTCTGTCAGCTTTCGTTTTTTTGCTTTCCATTATTTTCTATTTCTCTTGTTCTGCCCCAAAGGATACAGATGCTGCTTTAGATCAGGTTTTCCCATGGTGCATTGTAGCATTCGATTCACTTGAAAGGTCTCCTGAAGAACGTATCCATTTATTGAAGGAACTGGGTTTTTCCAAATACGCTTACGACTGGCGGGATAAGCACCTCGATGAAATGGCCGGTGAACTTACGCTAGCCAGGGAAAACGATATTGAGATTATTTCCGTTTGGCTTTGGCTAAATGCCAAAAGAGACAGCCTGGGCAAATTGAGCCCTGCAAACGATAGAATTTTTGAAATTATAAAAGAGATAAACCTTAACACCACTTTATGGGTGAGTTTTAGTAACAATTTTTTTGAGGAGCATACTCAGGAACAAACCATGAGTTATGCGATTGAGATGATAAAGTTTATCAATTCAAAGGCCAGGGAAATTAATTGTAAAGTCGCCTTATACAATCACCGTGGATGGTTTGGCAACCCTT
>QQUB01000119.1 GCA_008501835.1 Bacteroidota bacterium | reverse complement strand
CACTGCCTTTACCACTTTCCTCCAGGGACATTCCCGGCAGACCAACATCACTGATCCCCAATGAACCCTCATTGAATTCCGGTAAAAAGCTTCGTCCCAGGCCAGTAGCCAGCCAAATGGCCATTCCAATCAAGCCACCGCCAAAAGCAAGGATCAACAGTGGGTATTTCAAGGTTCTTTTCAAAACTTCTACATAACCAGTTTGTAAAATCCTTTCCACTAAAGTGCCTCTTGCGCTTTTCTTTAACATGGCCTCTTTTTTCAGTAGATAACTGCACAATACAGGCGTTATCGTAATAGCAACGAATAATGAAGCCAACAAAGCAACGATAAAAGCAATCCCCAGAGGTTGAAGTAATCGTCCTTCTACCCCACTGAGGAAGAACAAGGGAATAAAGGAGACTATGATGATTAAGGTGGCATTGATAATGGAACTCCGGATTTCCAGGGAAGCATCAAAAACCACTTTCAATAATGGTTTTCTTTGTTCCATCGGTAGCTGTACATTTTGACGCATTCTTTTAAATACATTTTCCACATCAATTACAGCATCATCTACCAGAGCACCAATAGCAATCGCCATTCCTCCCAGACTCATGGTATTGATGGTATAACCGAGAAAATACAAAATGGCAACCGCCATCAATAAGGAAAGCGGAATGGCCAAAACAGAAATGATCGTAGTCCGCCAATTCATCAAAAACACCAATAAGATGATCACCACAAAAATGGCCCCTTCTAAAAGCGTTTTTTGCAGATTAAAAATGGATGTGTTGATAAAATCTGCTTGTCTGAAAATCCCCTGATTTACGGCTACACCTTCTGGAAGTGACCCTTTCAGTTCAGCAAGGGCCAATTCAATACTCTCTGTCAATTTCACCGTATTGGTTTGCGGCTGTTTGAAAACCGAAAGGATAACTGCTGGTTTGGCATTTAAAGCTCCCTCTCCGATTTTATCTGCAGCCCCAATCTTTACTTCTGCAACATCTCTGATCTTCACCGGGTACTCCCCTTTCTTTTTGACCAAAGATTCTTCCAGGTCATTCAGATTTCTGATTCTCCCTTCTCCTTTAATCACATATTCGTTACCATAATCAATAGTGAACCCTCCCTGGGCGTTTTTATTGGAGGCTTCCACTGCTCCCACCAGCTCATCCAGGCTCACATCGTAGTATTTCATTTTCTCCGGCTCGGCTAAAACCTGGTACTGTTTGTATTCCCCTCCAATGGCGATCACATGGGCTACACCGTTAATGGCCTTCAACCTCGGAATAATTTCCCAGTCTGCCAGGGTACGGATATCCAAAGGAGAAATCGGGTTGGCGGCCTCGGGGTCTGTGGTAATTCCCAATAACATGACTTCCCCCATTATCGAGGTAACCGGTGCAAGGGTAGGTTCTCCAACTCCAGGCGGTAATTTAGTTTGGATAGCAGGTATCTTTTCCGTTACCACCTGCCGTGCTTTATAAATATCTGTTCCCCAGTCAAATTCCACCCAGACTATGGAAAACCCCGCCATGGAAGAGGATCTGATGCGGCGGACCCTGGAGGCTCCATTCAGACCGGTCTCAATACGAAATGTCACTAACCTCTCGACCTCCTCGGCCTCCATTCCGTGGGCATCGGTCAGTACTACCACCGTAGGCGCTGTAAGATCGGGGAATACATCGACCTCCATTTCAGAAGCAATATATCCTCCCAGGAGCAAAACCAACACTGCACCCATCAAAATGACTATCCGGTTCTTTAAGGAATAATCAATTATTGAATTAAGCATAATTTTATTATTTGATCAGTGAGTGTGTCCGTGGGCAGGAATAGAAGATGCCATCGAAGCCATTTTTACCTGATAAGCTCCTTTGCTGACAACCATTTCTCCTTCCTTCAATCCTTCGACGATCTGTACTTTCCTCCCATTATCTACGCCTACCTTTACAGCTCGTTTTTCAAATTGCTCTCCTGATAATTGTACAATTACATAATACCCTCCGTATTCTTCAATGATCGCTGATCGGGGCACTACCAAAGATGATTTACCTCCTGCTAAATGGAGCCATAACTCAACCAGGGATCCGGGAAGTAAAGAACCGTTATTATCCAATTCAAAATAGAGCGGGATAAAAGGTTCGTCATCCGAAACACTTTGTCCGAAGGATAATAACTTTCCGTTAAAATCCTGGATGGATAATAGTTCCCGGCTATAAGAGGTCCTGAAATCAGCACTATTTATTTGTCGGATTTTCGAAAAATACTGCTGAGGCAAATTCGCAGCCAATTGTAAATTTTTATTTTGGGTAATTGTCATGATGGAAGTTCCCGTTTCCACAAAGGCTCCCGGGTCAACGAGAACCTCTTTGACAAAACCACTCCTGGGTACAAAAACCTTTCTCCCTCCATTTTCGATATATTTTGCAATATTCTCCAACTCTACTTTCGCCAGTTCGTAGGCTAATTCTGATGTTTCAAAATCCTTTTGGGCGATGGCCTGACTTTCAAGTAGCTCCTTTCGGCGCTGATATTCGGCTTCTGCCTTCTTTAAATTAGCCTTGGCTTCACTAAACTTTGCATCGAGATTTTCATCAGGGTCTCCCGTTGCTACCAGGGTAAAGAGGTGGCGGCCTTTGCTGACTGGCTTTCCAGGAAGCAATTTGGTGTTGGCAAAAACAACTACCCCACTTGAAGGGGCCGTTACCTCCTGTTCAAAGCCCTGCATCGGCAATATCTCACCTGTAGTCCGTATGGTTTCTTCCAATTTTTCAATGGTCGCTCGTTCTACCAGGAAGTCAATTTTCCATGCCTGTTCTTTTAAAAAATCAATAGCATCACCACCATCATCAATTTGCTCCAATTCCGCTGTTGCTATTTCTCCGTCAGGGTATACTTTAACTTCATCAAATTCTATCCTTTCCGTAAATAAGGGTGTTTCCAGTTCAAAAATCAGCTTTCCTGTGCCATGGACAGTTGGCTTCAGACCCGGAGTAAAAATCCCCGGAGATGAAGGGGCCTCAACAGTTTGCTTAATCCCTTTCTCCCCGACAATCAGGCTGACTGTCACCTTTGCTTCGGCAATTGGTTTGTGATCCTCCACAGTGGTAAAATGTGCCGCAAACCGGCTCACTTCTCCAACAACCAGAGGTTTGAATTCCACAAACAGTTCAACCTTGTCTGTCCACCGTGTATAGGAAAACGTCTCTTCTTCTGCGTGTACGTGATCGCCTCCCGGGCCATGGGAATGACCGGAGGGTGCGGGCTGACAGGCAAGCATCAGGCAAAAGCCTGATGCTGCCAATATGAATTTCCACATATTCCTGGATTTAATTGTCTTCAACTTTCAAACTATCCTGCTTGAGCGTATCTGACTCCACGGTAAATTCCTCCTGGTCATGATCATGGTCGTGATCGTGGCCGTCATGGTCATGAGAATGTCCTTCATCTCCATCATGGGTGTGATCGGAATCATCATCATGGGAATGGGTGGTTCCATCGTGGGTGTGTGTACTACCATCGTGGGTATGTGAACCGGAATTGGTACAAGCAGCAAGGTAAAATAAGGCCAGTGTGAAAACGATTATCAGACGTTTCATTTTTAGAAATTTTAAGTTTGAGAAAATAAAATGAGATAGAACACCAAAGGCATTCTATGAATGAAGTTTCTTTAAGATGCGGGAGGGCCACGTGTACTTAAGGATTCTAAAAATGGCGGATCAGAAAAATCCGGGAAAACGAAAGAGTTTACTACTCTCTGGAATTCGGTATTCTCGAATTTTTCATCATTTATAATCAAAACAACCAATGGCTGCTTAAATAAATCTTCTTCTGAATCAAGCTGTAGTTGATTACCAGGTTTTAAAAATTCCTCAAAATGAGTCTCTCCTAAATCCGGATGATCAAAATCCCCTAAGATATTTTTAAGAAAATCCCAAAAGGACCCAGCATCATGATGGTGACTATGTGAGTGATGATGGTGCTGATGATGGCCTTGATGATGGTCATGGTCATCATCAGCATATTCAGTTTGAACATCGGCATGAAAATGTAAAAACGAGTTATGCCAGTTTATTGCGATCAATAAACCAAGAAGAAAAATCGGTATAACTCTGTATCTCCTCACAACACAAATCTAAAAAATAATTCGAATATCAACTTCTAAAAGGGCTAAGCTGAATAAATGCAGGCAAAAAACAAGCATTTTGAACATATGGAGATAATGTAAAGGCCGGAACTAAAAAATGTTATAAATTTTCCCGATTTTTAGTTCCAAATCGCTGGTATGAAAAAAGGCCAACTTTTGCTGTTGTCTACTCTGACAGCTCTACTATTCCTGAGTGCAACTCATGGCTATTCTCAAGGAGAAGAACGCCCATTTATGGCTGCTGCCATTATTGAAAATCCCGTCATCCTTGACGGATTGTTGAACGATTCTGAATGGAATAGAGCCGAATTAAATGACCAGTTTAAAACGACTGTACCTGTGGAAGGAGGAGTGCCCTCGGGTAAAACTCAGATTCAGGTTTTGGCACATCCCAAGTATTTGATCATTGGCATTCGTTGTTTTGATGATACTCCGGAAGGGATTGTCAGTTTTTCCAAATTGAGAGATACCGATCTTGAAAATGAAGACCATATCAGGATAGTTATCGATCCTTTTATGGATGGGCAATCTGGGATCATTTTTGCCGTAAATGCCAACGGAGCCAGATACGATGCATTGGTGTCCAATCGGGGAGAATCTGAAAATGAAGACTGGGATGCCATCTGGGAAGCGAAGGCGGTTATTGATTCCTTAGGCTGGTCCGTGGAGATAAAAATTCCCATTCAGAGCATTTCCTTTAAAAAAGGCCTGACCACCTGGGGCTTTAATGTAGAAAGGCGTATCCAGCGCAACCAGGAAACCATCCGCTGGGCCAACATCCGGCGAGACCAATGGTTTATTCAGACTAGCCGGGCAGGTTTACTTACCAACCTTCCTGAATTCGATTATGGGGTTGGCCTGAATATCAGACCTTCCCTGATTACAGATTTTTCAAGAGCTGACGGAGAAGATTTTGTTGCCTCCATTGACCCTAGTCTGGACATCAGCCAAAGACTTGGACCCAACGCCCAGGCATCCCTTACCGTGAACACAGATTTCGCAGAAACGGAAGTTGATACCCGGCAAACTAACCTCACTCGCTTTCCGCTTTTTTTCCCGGAAAAACGCGCCTTTTTCCTTGAAGGAGCGGATATTTTCGAATTTGGATTTGGCCTGCGGCGAACTGCCATCCCATTTTTTAGTCGGCGCATTGGATTATACGAAGGCGATGCAGTCCCCATCTCAGTGGGGGGAAAGGTTAATGGAAGGATTGGTAAAACAGCCTTTGGAGGGCTTGCCATGGGAACAAGGTCTTTTGAGTCCGAAGACGTGAGTCTTCCCGCTTCAAAACTGGGAGTGATAAGGGTAAAACAAAACATTTTTAAAGAATCCTCTATTGGTTTTATCAGCACCTTTGGAGATCCTGAAAGCAGGGGAAGCAGTTGGACCTCCGGAATAGATTTTACTTATCAAACCACCCGATTCCGGGGTGATAAGAACTTCCTGGTGGGTGTATCAGGCATGTATGCCAACAGAGCAGATTTAACCGGAGACCAGTCAGCTTTTGCTTTTAAAGTCGATTACCCCAATGACATCTGGGATATGGCTTTTACCTATTTGCGTATAGGAGATTCCTTTGATCCTTCTCTTGGGTTTGTACCGCGAAAAAGCAACAACACCTTTAGAGTGGGTTTAACCTATGCTCCCCGGCCTTCCTGGAGATGGCTTAGACAAATGCGCAACCAACTCTATATTACTTTTGTAACTGATCTTAAGGGTCAATGGGAGTCCTACCGGATTTTCACAGCTCCTGTCAACTGGCGTTTGGAAAGTGGGGACAGAGTGGAAATTAATTACATGCCCAGGGGAGAAAGGCTTCCGGAATCGTTTGAAATTTCAGATGGTATTGTAATCCCGGAAGGGAAATATCATTTCCATCGATACCGACTGGAAACAGCCCTTGCCGCAAAACGCAAACTCAATGGTCAACTGACCTGGTGGCTCGGGTCCTTTTATGGAGGGCAACTGGATGAACTGGAAGCGAGTATCAACTGGAACCCTTCGAGTATAATCACCTTTGAGTTTGTAGGGACTCACAATATTGGTCAGTTACCCGGCGGAGATTTCACACAAACCTTGATCGGCTTTCGGATCAGATACAATGTTTCTCCGGATCTGCAACTCAACAGTTTCATCCAGTTTGACACAGAAACCAAAGAGTTCGGAGTAAATGCAAGAATCCACTGGATATACCATCCTCAGGGTGATTTGTTTTTCGTTTTTAACCACAACACACTGGATGGACTGGAGCGATGGGAGTTGATTAATCAGCAGGTATTGTTGAAGGCTAGGTATAATTTCAGGTTGTGATAAAAATCTCCTGATATTGATTGGAGAAACATCAGGAGGTTTTATCATTTAGGGTCAATTAAACATAGTTGCGGGTTGCGGGTAAAAGGAATTAAATTTCAGGAAAAAACCATGTGATGGATAAGGAGGAAAACTTTGAAAATTCAATTACATCGGCTGAACCCGCAACACGCACTTCGTTACTCGCAACTTTGATTATCTACCTCACTTTAATGGTTTTAACATGGGATTGAGTTCCATTGCTAAAAGTCATATAATAGGTACCCGGGATTAATTTCCTCGCATCATAATAGCGATGAATCACCAGCCCATTACTTATCTTATCTTCGAAAACGGTTTCCAGGCTTTTATTTTCCAGGGTCATTTTGTAATCCCCTCTTTGGTGCATAAACCAATTGACATTGATAAAACCATCTTCTCTGTCATATTCCACTACGGGGTGGTAGAAAATTTCTCTTTGCTTTTTATCGATCTCCAGACCCGTTGACTTTATTTCTAACGGATGAACGGTAAGCTTCATTTCATCTTCAACATACAGGAAGTAATTACCTAATTCCAGGGAATTCAGGTTAAATTTCTTTACAGTAGCCTTGTCGGGTTCCATGCCTTTTGAAAAAATGAGTCTTTTGTCCGTATCATATATTTTTACCGTGATGTTTCCCGGGCCTTCTCCGTCAACAATCAGCAGGAAGGACTTTTCGGTTGCCATTGGCCGAACCTCCCAAAGTGTGTTTGGGTTTCCAAACAGGTCATTGGAGATTAACATTGACATAAGAAAAAGGTTAGCTGTCAGGAATAATTTGAAAATTTTCATGATTTACATTTTTTCGGTTATTGATTTTAAGAACACCTGCAAGAAACGGGCGATTTATGTTAAATTCAGGAATTAGTGCCGGACGGAGAATGAACTGGTACAGAGGGGTATTTCTGGCCAAAAAGCTGTTTCGTACCCATAAAGCCACTATTGGTATTCTTCAACTTCACGCTGGTACTTTATTTGAAATCAAATGTTGAAAAATCACTACTTTTGAAGTATGTTTCAATTCGATAAAACATATCAGGGATGGAGCTGGGAAAGGGTTTCGAGGCACGTCATTTACTGGGTTTCCTGGATGCTGTTTTATGCCATTTCCAACAGTACCTATCATGATTATAGCTTAATAAGCTGGATAGGATTGGAGCTTTTGATAATGTGCATAAAACTGCCTTTTGTCTATTTCGTGCTTTACTTTTTGATGCCGAAGTTTTTTTACCCCAGAAAGTATTTAAGATTTTTCTCCGTTTTTTTGATTACAGCAACTATAGCCGCAATTGGTATATGGGCCTTGTATTATTATGTTTTCAACCCATTTTATTTCTATCAGGATTCGGGACCGTTCTGGAGTGTCAAAATAAACTTTAAATTACTGGATCTTATTTATATAGTATCTATTCCCATTGTTCTGAAGATGCACCAGCGACAATCTTTGCAGGAAAAACAAACCAGACAGCTGGCAGAAGAAAAACTGGGAGCAGAACTTAAATTACTCAAAAATCAACTCCACCCACATTTCCTGTTCAACACCCTGAACAACCTGTATTCCATGGTGCTTTTGCAACACCCTAAAGCTTCTGATGTAGTACTCAGGCTCTCAGAAATGATGAGTTATATGTTGTATGAGTGTGAACGCCCCAGGATTGATCTTCAAAAGGAGATCGACAATATCAGGAATTACATTGAGCTGGAAATGATTCGATATGGGAAGAGGCTGGACATCTCTCTCGAAACAGGAGGTGAGGTGACCGATAAGACAATAGCTCCATTGTTATTATTGCCATTCCTGGAAAATGCTTTTAAACACGGAGTAGAAAAAAGTGAATTGAATTCCTGGGTAAGGGTCAATCTATGGGTTGAAAAAAGCCAATTGACGTTTATGGTTGAAAACAGCTTGCCCGAAAATGGGAATGACAACAGTAACCCCAAAATTCAAAGTGGTGTGGGTCTGGCAAACGTAAAAAAACGGCTTCAATTATTATACCCTGATAACCACCAGCTCGAAATCAAAAATAAAGAAACTTTTTTAGTGAAATTAAACATCAACCTGGATTATGAAATGCCTAATAGTTGATGATGAAGAAATGGCCGTAAAAGTCATTGAAAAACATTTGAGCCACATTGAAGGCCTGGAGGTTGCAGGAATTTGCTTCAATGCTATGGATGCCTTTTCCTTTTTACAGCGGGAAAAGGTGGACTTGTTATTCCTGGACATCCAAATGCCCAAAATGTCCGGGTTGAGTTTACTTAAATCCCTTCCCCACAAACCACATGTCATTCTGACCACTGCCCACCGGGAGTTCGCCCTTGAAGGATTCGAATTGGATGTCGTGGATTATTTACTCAAACCAATTTCCCTTGATCGGTTGTTAAAATCTGTCAGCAAAGTATTCCGGCTTGAAAATAGTATCCCCCCGGGTTTACCCAATCATGTTAGTGAACCAAAAACCGAACCAGCCTTTTTCTATATTAAAAGCGACCGTCAATTCATAAAAATATTGTTAGAGGATGTGCTTTACATTGAGAGCCTTAGAAACCATGTGAAAATATTCACCACCAAAGAACATCATGTAACCCTGCTGGGTATCAGCCAAATGGAAGAAAAACTACCCCCACAGCATTTCCTGAGAATCCATCGCAGCTTTATCGTTTCCCTTTCCAAAATAGCCCGCTTTTCACAAAGTAATCTGATGGTTGGCAGCCAGACATTACCCATTGGCAATTCCTACCGGGAAGAAGTCCTCAACAGATTGGAAGCCGACTTAATTTAAAAACTCTTTTTAAAATAATTTAAGGGGTTGAAAAACCAATAAAAATTGACTAATTTTGTCATGACAAAAAATATCATGGTAAATTTAGGTAATATTCTACGGGAAAAGAGGCTAAGCAACGGTCAAAAAATCAAAGACATCAGCCACGCCGCAAAAATTGATCAGGCCATAATAAGCAAGATCGAAAATGGCAGCCGAATGCCTACCGAAAAGCAGTTACCCATTTTAGCCAAAGCCTATGGAGTTTCCTATAAGGAATTGAAAAATGAATTGCTCATTCAAAAAGTAATTGATATCGTGCAATATTCAGAAGCTCCGGACACTATACTTTCCGCAGCCGAAAGCAGAATTGAATACCTGCGCCACGAGCAAAAGCCCGGAAAAATCGAATTATCTGCTGACCTGCTCAAACAACTGGAATCCCTGGATCTTTTAAAAGCCCGGTGGGTTGCACAAAAGCCTCTTGCTGGAATTCAACTTTCCAAACTTCAGGAATATTTCAACATCAAAAACACCTTTGAAAGCAATAGGATTGAAGGCAATACCCTTACTTACCAGGAAACTCAGCTGGTGGTAAATGAAGGTCTGACTATAGGTGGAAAACCGTTAAAGGATCACCTTGAAGCCATTAACCATGCTGAAGCCGTGACTTATATTTATGAACTTGTTCAGGGATACCCGGAATTTGACAAAAGAGTACTTTTGGATATTCACCGGCTTATTCTAAAATCAATTGATAGTCGAAACGCGGGTTGTTACCGATCTGTTCCTGTAAGAATATCCGGTAGTGAACATATTCCACCACAACCTTTTATGGTGCCTAAAATGATGGAAGATTATTTCACGCATTACCAAAATATTAAAGACCAGATCCATCCAATCATCGTAGCCGCAGAAATGCACGAACGATTGGTAAGCATCCACCCGTTTATTGACGGCAACGGAAGGACCTCCAGGTTGGTCATGAATGTAATTCTCATGCAGCACGGCTACCCTATCACCTACCTGAAAGGAGATAATCCCAGTCGATTGAAGTATTACCAAACACTGGAAAAGGTTCAGGTCGACAATGATCCTGTTCCTTTTTATATGCTAATCATTGAAAGGGTCAGGGAGAGCCTGTTGGAGCATTTGGAGATGGTGTAGGGGTCTAAAACTTCAAAGTTGGAAATTGGATATTCATTATTCTGCGGTTCTGCCCAACTATCCGGACCCTTAATACTTTTGAAAAAAAGAATGAAGATCTTAGATATTTTAAAGAACGTGTCAGAACCGCAGAATTTCCAATATCCAATGTAAAATGTAGAAGTACTATTCCTGTATCCTATAAATCACCGGCTTGGACGGACTTGCATCCAGTTCCAGGCTTGTAATTTGCATATTTAACAGATACATCCCATCCTTCACTTCTTCTGGAACATAAATAAGTTCCGTAATAGTTGCCCAATGACGGACGTTTCGAGGGTACAACCAGAATGCTTTATGGGCCAATAAGCGCCCACCATCCTGTTCTTTATCTACTGAAGGAAGATCTGTCAATAAATGGTCGACACCACACTCAACCAAATACCTGATCGTATCGAAATGAAAATATGGCGGGTTGATTCCGGAATAGTTTCTGGATAACTTTGAAGTATCATTTGGCAGAGTACGAACGATCAATGCCGAAACTTCTGAGGCCGAAACCACCTTTTCCAATTGTTCCCAAAAGATAATTCTGTCGCCATTACTCAACACCTTTGGTTCTATAGTTACCAATTTAGCGATTTGGTGAAATTGCTTTAAACATCGATTAATGGTATACTTCTCCTTGGCAATATGTCCCACGCACTCTGTGTGCGTTCCATTACCATGTGGATTGAGTTTGACGTTTTTGAAATTTAACAATCCTCCCTCTTCAGTAGACCCGACAAAATCTCCTGCCACTACCGGCCAGATCTCTACCGGGGGCGCATAGAAACAATTCACTTTATTATCCCCTGGCTCGAGCGGAATGGAAATATCGATAGGCTGTTGGAGGTCTGCCTT